>JAFAYS010000587.1 GCA_019240175.1 Chloroflexota bacterium
ATTCTGGATCAGCTGGAGCCCGGCACCGCGCTGTACAACATCCCGGCGACCTTCCGCTTGCTCGGGCCGGTCGACGCAGCGGCGCTTGAGCAAAGTTTTAGCGAGATCCTGCGCCGTCATGCCACGCTGCGCACCCGCTTTATCACCAGCAACGGCGTCGCCGCGCAGGTGATCGATCCAGCGGCCACGATCGTCCTGGCGCGCGGCGACCTGAGCAGCTTGCCGGCGGATGTACGCCAGGCTGAGGTGCAGCGCCTGATCCAGCTCGAAGGCCGCCAGCCGTTCGATCTCGCGACCGGCCCGCTGCTGCGCTGTACGCTGCTCAAACTTGCGGATCAAGAGCATTTGTTGTTGCTCACGATGCACCATATCGTCTCGGATGGCTGGTCGATGGGCGTGCTGATCCGTGAGCTGGTCGCGCTCTACACCGCCTTCAGCAACAGCGAGGAATCGCCGCTGCCTCAGCTGCCGATCCAGTACAGCGATTATGCGCTCTGGCAGCGCGAATGGCTCAGCGGCGACGTGCTGGATCGTCAGGTGGACTATTGGAAGCGACGGTTGCAGGGAGCACCGCCGGTGCTCGAACTGCCCACCGACTGGCCGCGACCACCGGCGCGCACCTTTGACGGCGCGCATCTCAGCCTGCGTCTGCCGGCAGCCCTGAGCGAATCGCTGCGACTGCTGAGTCGCAAGGCCGGCGGTACGCTCTTCATGTCGCTGCTGGCCGCGTTCAAGATCTTGCTGGCGCGCACTGCCGCCCAGGACGATATCGTGGTGGGCACGCCGATCGCAGGACGTAACCGCGCCGAGACCGAGCACCTGATCGGCTTCTTCCTCAACACGCTGGTCCTGCGCACCGACCTGGGCGACAACCCATCCTTCGAGGAATTGTTGAGCCGTGTGCGCGAAACCACGCTGGGCGCGTACGCGCATCAGGATCTGCCGTTTGAGAAGCTGCTGGACGAGCTGCGCCCGGAGCGCGATCTCAGCCACACGCCGCTTTTCCAGGTCTTTTTCAACATGCTTAACCTTCCCGACATGCGCATCGATCTGCCGGGCCTGACCACCGAAGCGCTGGCCTCGGCGGAGATTGGCTCCAAGTTCGATCTGACGCTCTACGCCCAGGATCAGCGCGCCGAGATTGCGCTCACGCTGGTCTATAACGCCAATCTGTTCCGCGCAAGCCGTATGCAGGAGATGTTGGCCCAGCTTCAGCATCTGCTCGAACAGATCGCGGCCACACCAGACGCGCCGATCGGGAGCTACTCGCTGGTCACGCCGAGCGCCCAGCCGCTGCTGCCCGATCCGACTGTGCCGCTGGATGCGACCTGGCACGGCGCGGTGCATACGCTGTTTGCACAACATGCCCGGCGTACACCACAGCAGATCGCGGCGATCGATCCGCTGGGCGAGTGGCGCTACGCCGAGCTGAACGCGCGGGCCAATCAGATCGCGCATTTCCTGATCAGCGGCGGCATTCAGCCCGAAGACGTGGTTGCGATCTACAGCTACCGCAGCGCGGCGCTGGTCTGTGCGGTGCTGGGCGTGCTCAAAGCCGGCGCGGCCTACACGATCCTCGACCCGGCGTATCCCACGTCGCGCCTGCTAGACTATATCGAGATCGCGCAGCCGCGTGGCTGGATCGCGCTTGAGGCGGCAGGTTCGCTCGCGCCGGAGCTTGCGGCATTTGTCGAAGCTGTGAGCTGCCGCCTCCAACTGCCGCAGGCGCTATGCACAGCAGTGCATCCCGACCTCGACAGCCAGCCGACGAGCGATCCGGGCGTCGAGGTTGGCCCCGACAGCGCCGCGATTATCGCGTTCACCTCGGGCTCGACCGGCAAGCCCAAGGGCATCGTCGCGCGCCACGGCCCGCTGACGCACTTCTTGCCGTGGGTCATGCAAACCTTCGGCCTGAGCGAGACCGATCGCTACAGCATGATCTCGGGTCTGGCGCACGATCCGCTGCAGCGCGATATGTTCACGCCGCTCTGCTCGGGCGCGACGGTCTGTGTGCCGCAGCCGGAAGCGATCGTCACGCCGGGCCAGCTGGCGGCCTGGATGCGCTCTCAGAACATTACGATCGCCAACCTGACGCCGGCGCTGGGCCAGCTCTTGACCGAGACCGGCGGCGACAGCCACACGAGTGATCGCCAGATTCCGTCGCTGCGCTACGCGTTTATCGTCGGCGATGTGCTGACCATGCGCGATGTCGCGCGCATTCGCTCGCTGGCACCGAACGTGACCTGCGTCAACTTCTACGGCTCGACCGAGACGCAGCGCGCCGTCGGCTACTACCTGATCCCAACCGCCGACGATCGCCCACCGACCGCGATCGAGCAGACGCGCGGCAAAGAGATCTTGCCGCTGGGACGCGGCATGCAGGACGTGCAGGTGCTGGTGCTCACATCCAGCCAGCAGATCGCGGGCATCGGCGAGGTCGGCGAGATCTACATGCGCAGCCCGCATCTGGCGCGCGGCTACCTCGGCAATCCC
>JAFAYS010000618.1 GCA_019240175.1 Chloroflexota bacterium
TAGCTGAAACAGCGCCCGACGTGGTAGATACAAAACGGCGACACTTCCTGGGGAAGCGTCGCCGCCGAACTGTCGCTCGTGGCAGCCAAGCTTACGACTGGTCGTCAGAGCTGCCGCCGATGCGGTCGCGCAAGCTCGAAGCGGCGCGGAAGCCGACTGCCTTCGAGGCGGGGATCGTCACCTTCTCGCGTGTGCGCGGGTTGGTGCCCTGGCGCTCAGCGCGGTGGCGGATCTCGAAGCTGCCGAAGCCGCTTACCTGAATGCGATCACCGGCGGCGAGGCGCTCGCCCATTGCCTCAAAGACTGCCGAGACAGCTTGCTTGGCCTGAGCCTTCGACAAACCCGTCTGCTGAGCAACGTGCTCGACAAGTTGTGACGTACTGACTGCGTTTGCCATACAATTCCTCCTAGTCAGGTTGCCTTGTTACCGCGATTGTGCATTAAACCGCACAAATAGTCAACTTTTTGCAATCCGAGTTACATTTCTTGACCATAAGAGCAGTTGTGCATGCCGTCGATCGCAATCCTGCGATGGTGGACCAAACTAACTATATCACAGATTATGCCAGGGAACCGCATCAGCAGCCGCTCTAGCCCTCGATCTACCGATTTTGGAACCGTTGTGTAACCGGGCAGAGTTCTTTTTAGGCAACATACGAACATCAATCTCGACCGATCGCTGCTGCAACCTGCAAACGGCTGATGAGCGTAATGGAGCGGATCATGCTGGTAAGCAACGAAACCAAACAATAAAGCTCGATTGCTTAAAGGAATAAACCGATGAGTAACCCAACCCATACCAATCGTTTGATTAACGAAACCAGCCCATATTTACGCCAGCACGCCCACAATCCGGTCGACTGGTACCCGTGGGGCGAGGAGGCGCTCGCTACAGCCCGCGCCGAAGACAAGCCGATCCTGCTGAGCGTGGGCTACAGCGCCTGCCACTGGTGCCATGTCATGGAGCGCGAAAGCTTCGAGGACGAGGAGACCGCGCAGGTGATGAATAACTACTTTGTCAATATCAAGGTCGATCGCGAGGAGCGCCCCGATATCGACGCGATCTACATGCAGGCGGTGCAGGCGCTGACCCAGCACGGCGGCTGGCCGATGACGGTTTTTCTCACGCCGCAAGGCGAGCCGTTCTATGGCGGCACGTATTTTCCGCCCGAGCCGCGCTACGGTATGCCCAGCTTCCAGCAGCTGCTTGAGGCCATGCACGACGTGTGGATCAATCGCCGTGACGACGCCGTGACCAGCGCGCGTGAGCTGGCCAGCCAGCTGTCGCAGGCCGCCGAGATCCCGCCGAGCAATATCAGCCTGACGACGCAGCTGCTGGATCGCGCGGCAGCCTCGATCAAACAGCGCTTCGATGCGCGCAACGGCGGCTGGGGCAGCGCGCCCAAGTTCCCCGCGCCGCAGACGATCGACTTTTTGCTGCGCTCCTACCTGCGTCACAACGATCAAACAGCGCTTCAGCAAGTCGAAACAACGCTGCTCAAAATGGCCTACGGCGGCATGTACGATCAGCTCGGCGGCGGCTTTCATCGCTACAGCGTGGATGAGCGCTGGCTGGTGCCGCACTACGAGAAGATGCTCTACGACAACGCGCAGCTGGCCCGTGTGTATCTGCACGCGTACCAGCTGACGGGCAACGCCGAGTATCGCCGGATCGTTGAGGAGACGCTCGATTACGTCAAGCGTGAGATGACCGCGCCCGAGGGTGGCTACTACGCCGCGCAGGACGCCGACAGCGAGGGTATCGAGGGCAAGTTCTTTGTGTGGAGTCTGGCCGAGGTGCGCCAGGCGCTGGGCGAAGATGCCGCGCTCTTCGCGCAGATCTACGATGTCACGGCGCAGGGCAACTGGGAGCATACCAACATTCTGCATTTGCCGCGTCCGCTGGAAGATATCGCGCGGGTGACGGGCAAGCCCGTGGAGTGGCTGCGCGAGGTGGTCGAGCGGGGCAAGCGCGCGCTCTTTGCGATCCGTGAGCAGCGGATTCGTCCGGGGCTGGACGACAAAGTGCTGGCCAACTGGAACGGCCTGATGCTCGGGGCGATGGCGGAGGCCGGACGTGTGCTCGGTCGCAGCGATTATCTAGAGAGCGCCCGCCGCAACGCCGAGTTTGTGCTCACTACCATGCACCGCGACAATCGGCTGCTGCACACCTACAAGGATGGTCAGGCCAAGATCCAGGGCTTTCTCAGCGACTACGCGCTCTATGCCGACGGTCTGATCGCGCTGTATCGGGCCACCTTCGAGACACGCTGGTTGATCGCAGCCCAGTCGATGGCCGAGCATCTACTGGATCATTTTT
>JAFAYS010000647.1 GCA_019240175.1 Chloroflexota bacterium
GATCATCAAGACCAGCCAGTCGGGCTGCTCGGCGATCACATCGCGCTCCCAGCGATCCACAAGATGGCGCGTGGTATCGCCGGACACGCCGCGATTGACGAAGCACAGGCCGAGCTCGGGATAGCGCGCCAGGATCAGGCTGCGCACCTGGTTGACGTAGCCCGCGCCGTAGGGCGACGCCTCGCGCCGACCGGCATCGGTGATGCTGTCGCCGACAAAGACGATCTTCTGCTGTGGTTGGAATAGCACGGAGCCTCCTTTCCGCAGGCTGAGTAGCTTCGCTACGCGCCGAGCGCCACCGCCAGCTTGGGCAGCGACACGTCGTAGCGATACGAGATCGAGCGATGATCGTCGTCGAACTCTTCATGCTCAAAGGGCACATTGGCCGCTTTGAGCCGGGCCGCCAGGATGCGCGCACCGTAGTGCAGATTATACTCGTCGCGCGTGCCGCAGTCGAAGAAGAGCAGCTTGAGCCGGCGCAGATTCTCGGCGTAGCGCTCGACCAACTCGACCGGATCGTGATGGAGCCAGCGCGACCAGACCTCAGGCCGCAGCTCGCCGGTGTACAGATCCATCGGAAAGTCGATCGGCAGGCCGGAGCTTTCGGGATTGGGCGAGTAGCAGGCGGCCATCGCCAGCACGTTGAGCGCGCCAATATCCGATCCGCCCTTCTTGGGCTTGGCGAAAAACGCCTCTAGAAACGCCTGCGGATCGCGATTGTAGCGGGCGATGTGGTTGAGAAACTTGGGCAGATCCGGCTTGTACACCAGCTCGAAATACGTATCGCCGCTGTGCGAGGCAACCGCGCCGAAAACATCGGGACGCTGCATGCCATGGATCAGTGCGCCGTAACCGCCGCTGCTCTTGCCCATCACACCACGATGCTCGGCGGCAGCCAGCGTGCGGTAGCGCCCGTCCACGAACGGCACCAGCTCATCGACCAGATGATCGGCGTAGCTTCCGGTAGCCGCCGAGTTGATGTACTGCGAGCCGCCATAGCGCGTCGTGCAGTCGGGCAGCGCCACAATCATCTCGCCCATGCCACCGGCGATCAGCGCGTCAAGCTGCTGCTGGATCGTCGGCGTCCACAGGTTATCGTTAAGCAGCATCTGGCCGCGTCCGGTAAACCCAGCCAGCATCCAGACCACGGGATAGCGGCGCTCGGTCGACGAGTCGTAGCTAGGCGGCAGGTAGATCGGTAGCGTGCGCACATGCGGGTCGCTAAGCGGGTTATCGGCAAGCACATCGCTGTTAATCGTGTCGAAAACAATTCGGCTGGACATGACTGCACCTCACTGTAAAAGCAGGCCCGATTGTAGCAGAAAGCGCGACTCGTGAGCACACGCCGTCCGCCGCGCCAGCGATATACATAAACTGTGGATTGACGACATAACGAACGGATGGTACACTGCATGCCAATCGAATAAAACCTCATCCAGAGGGGCAGAGGGACCGGCCCGTTGAAGCCCCGGCAACCCGCAACAACACATAATTGTTGTTCGGTGGGTGCCAATTCCGGCAGACAGCAGTCTGGTAGATGAGGAGGTGCTGGATGCCTCTCCTACGTGAGAGGTTTTTTTGTGTATATGGATTTGACCGATCACAACGCGATATTTGCGGCCTCAGGAGCCACGTCGGTGATCACCAGCCGGGGCGTTCTGCGCGATGGCAAGCCGATCTTGTTTGCCGACCGCATGATCGAAGACGGCTCCTGGATTTTGCTCGACGCCGACTTGATCGACGCCGAAGACGAGCTAGCCGCGACGCTTGACGAGATCATGCGCCACGATCCGGCAGTTGGCGAGCTTGCCGATCTGCCGCTGGGCTGGCAGGCCCGACGCCAATCAAGCGACGCGCCATGGATCAGGTATCCGCGCTGTTGTTAGGAACAGATCAAGCCTGGCAGCAGCCCAAGCGATGATCGAGCCGCTGCCCACCACATCAATACGAGGAATCAATAGTGACACATACACGCACATCTCCATATCTTGAAGCGCTCCGCGAGCGGGTGCTTGTGTACGACGGCGCGATGGGCACCAGCCTGGATCTGTACCCGCTGACCGCCGAAGATTTTGGCGGCGAGCAGTTCAACGGCGCGCGCGATTACCTGGCCTGGACGCGCCCCGACGTGATCCGCGAGATTCATGTCTCGTTCATGGAAGCCGGCGCGGATGTGCTGGAAACCAACACGTTCCAGTCCACGCGCATGCGGCTCGAAGAGTGGGGCCTGGCCGATCAAACGCACGAACTGAACGTCAACGCCGCCAAGCTGGCGCGCTCGGTCGCCGACGAGTACCAGGCCAAGGACGGGCGTTCGCGCTTCGTGGCCGGCTCGATGGGTCCGACCGGCAAGCTGCCTTCCTCGGACGATCCGGCGCTGTCGGATGTGACCTTTGAGCAGCTTTCGGACACGTTCCGCGAGCAGGCGGTGGCGCTGATCGAGGGCGGCGTGCATGTATTGCTGGTCGAGACCAGCGTGGATATTCTGGAGGTCAAGGCGGCGCTGGATGGCATTCGTCGCGCCAAACAGGAGCTAGGCCGCGACGATGTGGCGGTCCAGGCGCAGGTCTTCCTCGACGTTTCCGGGCGCATGCTGCTCGGCACCGATATTCCGGCCATGATCGCGACCTTGGAGGCGATGCCGGTCGATGTGATCGGGCTGAACTGCTCGACCGGACCCGAGCATATGCGCGACGCGATCCGCTATCTGGGCCAGTACTCGCGGCTGCCGATCTCGTGTATTCCCAACGCCGGGCTGCCGATCGAAGTCAACGGCGAAACGGTCTTCCCGATGGAGCCGGAGCCGTTCGCGCGTATTCTGGGCGAGTTCGTGCGCGACTACGGCGTGGCGGTGGTCGGCGGCTGCTGCGGCACACAACCCCCGCACATCGCCAAGCTGCGCGAGGTTGTCGGCTACGACACGCAGCCCAAGCAGCGCGAGATCGAGTACGTGCCGAGCGTCTCGTCGGGTATTCGCGCGATGGCGCTGATCCAGGAGCCCGCGCCGCTGATGGTCGGCGAGCGCGTCAACACGTTGGGATCGCGCAAGGTCAAGCGGCTGCTGCTCAACGACGACTACGATAGCGTGATGGAAGTCGCGCGCGATCAGATGGACTCGGGATCGCATGTGCTCGACGTGTGCGTGGCGATGACCGAGCGCGCCGACGAAAAAGATCAGATGGTCAGGCTGCTGAAAAAGCTGACGATGAACATCGAGCTGCCACTGATGATCGACACCACCGAGGCGGACGTGCTTGAGGCGGCGCTAGCGATGTATCCAGGCCGCGCGATCGTCAACTCGGTCTCGCTCGAAGGCGGGCGCGGCGACAAGATCGATCGCGTGATGCCGCTGGTGGCACGCTATGGCGCGGCGACGGTCGCGATGACGATCGACGAAGAAGGCATGGCGCATACCGCAGACAAAAAGCTTGAGGTCGCCCAACGTATCGCGCAGATCGCCGACGATGAGTTCGGCGTGCCGAGCGAGGCGCTGATCTTCGACGTGCTGACCTTCCCGATCACCACGGGCCAGGACGAGCTGAAGCGGGCCGCGATCGAAACGCTGGACGGCATTCGGCTGGTCAAGCAACAGATTCCAGGCTGCTTCACAACGCTGGGTGTGTCGAACCTGAGCTTCGGCGTCAAGCCGCACGCCCGTGGCGCGCTCAACTCGGTCTTTTTGTATCACGCGGTGCAGGCTGGGCTGGATACGGCGATCATCAATCCGGCGCATGTCACGCCCTACGCCGACATTTCCGATGAGCAGCGCGAGCTTTGCGAAGATCTGATCTTTTGCCGCCGCGAGGACGCGCTGGCGCGATTTATTCAGTTCTATGAGAACACGGCGGCTGAGGAGAAAGAAGAGCGCGCCGATCCGACCGAGGGCATGACCGTCGATCAGCGCATTCACTGGAAGATCGTGCATCGCAAGAAAGAAGCGATCGACGGCGATATCGACATTGCGCTCAAGAATCGTGTGGATGAAGGCAAGCCGCGCGGCGAGGCGGCGGTGGCGATCCTGAACCAGGTGCTGCTGCCGGCGATGAAAGAGGTCGGCGATAAGTTCGGCGCCGGCGAACTGATCCTGCCGTTCGTGCTGCAGTCGGCGGAGGTGATGAAGAAGTCCGTCGCGCATCTTGAGCAGTATCTCGATAAGCAGGAGGGCGCGACCAAGGGCCGCGTCGTGCTGGCCACGGTCTACGGCGACGTGCACGACATCGGCAAGAATCTGGTCAACACGATCCTGGCCAACAACGGCTATACGGTCTACGACCTCGGCAAGCAGGTGCCGCTCAACACAATCATCGAGAAAGCGATCGAGGTCAACGCCGACGCGATCGGCCTGAGCGCGCTGCTGGTCAGCACGTCCAAGCAGATGCCGCTGTGCGTGCAGGAGTTGCACCGGCGCGGACTGAGCTTCCCGGTGATTGTCGGCGGCGCGGCGATCAATCGCCAGTACGGCCAGCGTATCCTGTTCGTCGGCGAAGAAGAGCCGTACGAGTCGGGCGTGTTCTACTGCAAGGATGCCTTCGAGGGCCTGGAAACCGTCGATCAGCTGGTCGATCCCAGCCGGCGCGACACGTTTGTGCATCAAACGATCACGCAGGCACTACAGGCCCTGCGCGAGCCGGAGCGTGGCCGCACGGTGCTGGAAAAGCTCGGCAAGGAAAAGAATGTCGAGCGCATCCGCTCCAAGGTCCGCGATGATATCGCTGTGCCGACGCCGCCGTTCTGGGGCGCGAAAACTACCACGCGCATTCGGCTTGACGATGTGTGGCAGCACATGGATCTCAACACGCTCTTCCGCCTTCAGTGGGGCGCGAAGAACGCCAAGGGCGACGAGTACAAGCGGCTGCTGGACACCGAGTTCATGCCCCGGCTGCGCGAGCTTCAGCGCGACGCGCAGGAGCACGGCTGGCTCAAGCCGGCGGTGACCTACGGCTTCTTCCCGGTGCAGTCCGACGGCAACGATCTAATCGTCTACGACCCGGCGCTGTGGGCGCAGGCCAAGGGCACGATCAAGCCCGAGTTTCTGCGCGAGATCCAGCGCTTCGCCTTTCCGCGCCAGCCCGAGCGTGAGCGGCTGTGTCTGGCCGATTACTACGCCAGCGTCGAGAGCGGGCGCATGGATGTGGCGGCCTTCCAGGTGGTGACAATGGGCCAGGTAGCCACAGAGTACGTAGACGAGCTACAGGCGGCGGGCGATTACAGCCGCTCGTACTTTGTGCATGGTCTGGGTGTAACCGCCGCCGAGGGTCTGGCCGAGTACACCAACCAGGTGATCCGCAAAGGCCTGGGCATTGCCGACGATGCCAAGCGTGGCAAGCGCTACTCCTGGGGCTATCCCGCGATCCCGGACCTGGACCAGCACGCGCAGGTCTGGCAGCTGCTCCCAGCCGAGGAGATCGGCGCGACGCTGACGGAGTCGTTCCAGATTGTGCCGGAGCAGAGCACCGCCGCGATCGTGGTGCATCATCCGCAGGCAACGTACTTCTCGATCGGCGGCGCGACACGTGAGCGGGCGGATCAGGACGTGGCGCAGGTGGCGGGGTAAGAGAACAAAGAACAAACGAACAAAGATCTGGCTCTGTTCTTGCCTGGATCACGTTTTTGGGAGATTGAATGCGGGGGCGTATTGCATGCGGGGGCGTATGCAATACGCCCCCGCATTTGTGTTGGCGTGTTGTCGGGATGCAATCCA
>JAFAYS010000656.1 GCA_019240175.1 Chloroflexota bacterium
CAGCTCAGCGTAGCCTGATCCTGCTGCTGGCTGTAGCTGGGATTGCTGCCATACTCGGCTCCGGGCAAGAAGAAGCGGATCTGATCCCACATGCCTTTGCGGGCGGGAACAACGGTCCAGCTGTCTTCGCCGCGCCGCTCCCAGGCACGATCGCCGATCGTGATCTCTTGAAGCGTCTGCGCATCGGACGATCCTTGATAGACGGTTTTGAAATCGAGGCGCGGTGGGATCTGCGCGGTGCCGAGATCGAAGCGGACCTGAGCGGAGGAGCGCGAGCCATTGCCATAGTCGATCACGGCCTCTACCTCGCCGCTACGGAGTCCTGTCTCAGCAGCGACGATCCGCTGAAACAGCACATTCGCCGGCTCGTCGGTCGCGGCGATTGCGGGCGTGAGCGCAGGCACATCTGCGGTAGCACGCACACTGGGCGAAGCAAGCGTCGTCGGCGCATTGGCGATCGCAAGCTGCGCAGTCGGCGTCGTTGCGGGCGTGCGGGCTGGTCTGGGCCTTGCAGATGCTTGAACACGTGGGGAGCGGCGCGACTGGACCATGCGATCCATCAAGTCGCCGCTCAACAGCCAGCCGAGCAAGATGCCGGACGCAACAGCCGTTGTCAGCAGCAGCACGACGACTCCGATCTGCTGAAGCTTCGGGCGCAGAGGATGATTCATAGATTTTTCTTTCTTCTCTTGCAAGGAGCAGGCGGGAAGAAAGAAAGTGGTGAGGATTAACGGTGCGGATGATATCGAGGAAAGCTGTTCCTTGCCCCACCAGTGTACACCAGGAGTCAAGAACAAAGGAACAAAAGAACAAAGAAACAAAGCAATACCACCTTTCCCCTCGCCTGTGCTGAAGACAACCGAGGCGGAAGCCCGCCGAGGTTTGGGGAAGGGGAATACCGAAGGCCAGGGGTGAGGGCCAGAATAAGCTCCATACCGTAGGCAGCAGCCGGAAGTGTGATACACTCCTAAACGGCAACCATGATTTCTGGATAAGGCATATGCAACTAACGATTTTGGGAAGCGGCACATCAATGGGGATTCCTGTGATCGGCTGTAGCTGCGAGGTCTGCACTTCCGCCGATCCCCATAATCAGCGGCTGCGCTCGTCGGCATTGCTCGAACACGACGGCACGACGATCTTGATCGATGCGGGGCCTGACCTCCGAACTCAGATGCTGAGGCAGCGGATCACCAAGCTCGATGCGCTGGTGCTCACCCACGCGCACGCCGACCACATCGGCGGGATTGACGATCTACGACCTTTCACAATGCGCAGCACACGATCGCTGCCGGTCTATGGCGATCCCTACACACTTGGCCGCGTTCGGCACATGTTCGACTATGTTTTTGTCCAGCAGCCCTCGCTCTCGACACGTCCACAGCTTGAGACCAGATCGCTTCAGCCAAACTTTACGATTGGAAGTATTCCGGTCGAGCCATTGAAGGTCATGCACGGCCCGCACGCGATCACGGCCTATCGCTTCGGGTCAGCGGCGTATATCACCGATGCCAGTGAGATTCCGCCACAGACCATGGAGCGGCTGCGGGATCTGGATGTGTTGATCCTCAACGCGCTGCGCTTCGATCCACATCCGCTGCATTTCACCGTCAACCAGGCCCTGGCGATCGTGGCGGAGCTTCGTCCACGCCGCGCATTTTTCACACATATCACGCACGATCTTGATCATGCCACGGTCAACCAGCAGCTTCCCGCGCCGGCGCAGCTCGCCTATGACGGCCAGGTGATCGAGATCGCGGTGTGATGCTCAGGGATCGACGCTAGCCATGCGAATTGCTATCGACGCGCGCCTCAATGCGTATCGCACGGGCGGGATTCCTCAGTACACGCGCCAGCTGCTCAGGGCGATGGCTGAGATCGCGCCGGAACAGCGCTTCGTGGCGCTCAACCATCGCAAAGCCGCCGCGCCGATTGCTCAGGCGACGAATATTGCCCAGCGCTACGTGTGGACGCCGCCGCATCATCGTTGGGAGCAGATCGCGCTGCCGCTTGAGCTTGCCAGCGTCCGCGCGGATGTTTTTCATTTTCCAGATTTCATCCCGCTCTTCAGGCTGCGCCGGCCCACCGCGATCACGATTCACGACCTGGCATTTATGCGCTACCCCGAGATTCTGGATGCGGCGGCGCGGCGCTACTACGGGCAGATTCATCAAGCCGTCGCGCGAGCGGACGCGATCATCGCTGTCTCCGAAAGCACGCGCCGTGACATCGCCGAGCTGCTGGATATTGATCCAGAGCGTGTAGATGTGGTCCGTGAGGCCGCCGCGCCGCAGTTTCAGCCGCTCGCGCTGCCGCCCGACGCCGAGCGCAGGATCAACGGCCACGTGTTGCGCCGGGATCGATTTGCGCTCTTTGTGGGCACGCTAGAGCCGCGTAAAAACCTGCCGACCTTGCTGCGCGCGCTGCACCAGCTTGCCGAGCAACCCCACGACGATCCGCCAACGCTCGTGATCGCTGGGCCGCGCGGCTGGCTCGACGACGACATTGCCAAGCTTGTCGCCGAGCTGCGACTGACAGACATAGCGCAGTTCATTGGTGGTGTTGAGACCGACGATCTGATCTGGCTGTACAACGCCTGCCGCGTGTATCTTCATCCTGAGCTGTACAGCGGCTTTGGCCTGCCGATCTTGGAGGCCATGCAGTGCGGCGCTCCCGTCATCTCCGCCGACAACTCTAGCCTGCCCGAAGTCGCGGGCGCTGCGGCGCGGCTGCTGCCGGCGCAGGATGTAGCCGCATGGGCCGCAGCCTGGAGCAGTATCTGGCACGATCGGGCGCGACGCGAGCAGATGCGTGAGGCCGGACGGCAACAGGCGCAGCGCTTTTCGTGGAGCACAGCCGCGCAGGAAACGCTGAGCATCTATGCGCGGATCGCTGGACGCCGGTAGAAGCTCGCTCGTCGTAGTTTTGGGCGCGCCTTTCCGCTCTTTCTCGTTTCTTAGCACGACTTAAGACGTAGAGCGTATCTAGGACTAAAGTACTAGCGTTAGTATGTAT
>JAFAYS010000667.1 GCA_019240175.1 Chloroflexota bacterium
CAGCTTAATGCGCGGGTCGAGCAAACTATAGATAATATCGGCCAGCAGACTTGCCAGCATCACGCCCAGCGCCAGGACGACGGTGCTGGTGATCACCAGCGGATAATCGCGTGCGCCCAGGCCCGTCGCGAAAAGCTGGCCAATGCCGGGAATGCGGAAAATATTTTCGATCCAGACCGAGCCGACCAGCGCGTAGGCTATCTGCGGCGCGGTCGTCGTCACGACCGGAATCAACGAATTGCGCAGCGCGTGACGCAGAATCACCAGGCGCTCGGGCAGGCCCTTGGAGCGCGCCGTGCGGATGAACTCCTGGCTCAGCGTCTCCGCCACCTGGTTGCGGGTAAAGCGCGCAATCCCGGCGATCGGACCCAGCGCCAGTGTCAGCACCGGCAGGATCAGTTGATCCGCGCGCGGCACCGGTGTGCGCCAGCCGCCGTTGGGCAGCACGTTCCAAACCTGCCCGGCGAACAGCAGAATCAGCACGATCGCCAGCACATACACCGGCACCACTTGCCCGACCATTGACAGGCCCGTCACCACGTAATCGACCCAGGTGTTGCGCCGAAAGCCGGCGAAAACGCCCAGCGGAATGCCGACAATCAGCGCCAGGCCAATGCCCAGCAGCACAATCGTCAGCGTGCGCGGCAGCCGCTCGGCGACCATATCTTCGATCAGCACGCTGGGATTCTGGAACGACGGGCCGAACTTAAAGGTCATCGCCCTGGTGATATAGGTCCAGACCTGCTTGTACAGCGGCTGATTCAAGCCGTAGCGCTCCTCGAAGAGCGCACGCTGCTGGCGGTAGGCCGCGCTATTCGGGTTGATCTGCGACGACATCGATGAGTAGGCGCGCTGGACGTCCATAAAGTTGCCGGGCGCGTAGTAGAGCAGCGTGTAGGAGATGCTGACGATCAACACCAGCGAGATCGCCATCATCGTAAAGCGCTTGATTAAAAATAGCAGTACGTTCAGCATAATTCCTCCAGCGAGATCACCGGTGCGGGCCGGAGAACATTAGCGTTCTCCGGCCCGCCAAGCTGCTACTCAGTCCACTGGAGGTACTGATACTGGAAGTTGCCGCCCCAGGCCAGCTTGTTGAGCACCACGCCCGACAGCCGCGGATCGGTGGTGTAGATCAGCTTCTCGTTGTAGATCGGCACCATCCACGCCGAGTCCAGGGCCAGCTGTTGCAGCGGAATTACCTGATCCCAGGCCTGCTCGATCGTCGACTGCTGTAGCTTCATCATCAGCCGCTGCGCTTCTTTGTTCTCGTCGGTGCGCGAGTCGTACCAGGCGAGATCTTGCTCTTCCTTGAGCACCAGGGTTTGGCCGTCCTGGTAGGCGCTCAGCTTGGCCGCGTCGTCGGTAGCCTCCGTGAAGCGCTTGGCAATGCCGTCAAACTGATCCTTGAAGGTCGGCTTTTGCAGCATGTACGCGCCCCACTCGTCCTTTTCCTGCTCCGCGATCCCCTGGCGCTTGGTCCAGGCGGCGTTGGCGCGCGTGTCAAGCTCGGCCCATTCGCCGGCTGCGGTCAGGTTCTTGACCGCGTCGATCTGATCCTGGTACTCGGCGTACTTGGCCATGCCGCCATCTTTGTAGTCCATGAAGTACCAGATGTGCGGCGTGGACATCGTCAGGTCCATCGGCTGAATCCAGTTCATGGCACCGCTGAAGCCGCTGAAGCCGGGCTTGATGTCTTTGTTGTAGTTGGCCCATTGCAGCGTGGAGTAGACCGGCGATTCCATGTTCTGGATCACGATCGGCGCGCCCAGGTTGTCCTGCCACATCTTGACGATCGCTTCGATCATCGGCATCTGCGCGTCGTTGGCGGGCGGCGCGTAGAAGGTCAGCTCGGGCATGCCCTGGCCATTCGGGAAGCCCGCGTCGGCCAGCAGCTGCTTGGCTTTGGCGACATCGTAGGCCAGGCCCGTGGTCTGCTCCTTGAGCTTGGGCTCAGCGCCAAACGTCGACGCCGGCACCGCCAGCCCTTTCAATACTTGATCCGTGATCGCCTGCTTATCGATCGCCATCGCGAAGGCCTGACGCACGCGCTTGTCGGCCAGCGGCCCAGGATCAAGCGAGCGATTGAACTCGATGCCGCGCCAGCCCAGCGTGTTAACATCCTCTTTCATGTTGTCTTTCATCTCGGGGATGTTTTCTGCGTAGGCCAGCTGGCTGGCGTCTTCCAGGAAGGTGAACTGAATTTCCTGGTTCTCAAACGCTTGCAAGCGCGAGTTGGCGTCCGGGTAAGGCCGCAGCACGATCGTGCCGACATTGCCGATGCCGTCGCCGACATAGTTGGGATTGCGCGTCAGTGTGGTGTCAGCGCCGTTGGTCCACTCCTTGACAATGTAGGGGCCGTTGAAGACCGCGTTGGCCGGCTGCCACCAGTCATCGGGATGTTCTTGCAGGCTCTTGGCGTTGATCGGCATCGAGGTCGAGATCGCCAGCAGGTTGGGCAGCGCGGCGTTGGGCTGGCTCAGGCGGATCTCAAGCGTGTAGTCGTCGATCTTTTTGAGGCCGACTTCCTCGGCGCTGCCGCCGCCGCTCTTGAAGGCCCAGGCATTCTCGATCGAGCCCCACATGCCGGCCCACATCGGCGCGTCTTTCAGCTCCGGCCCCATGAAGCGCATCCAGGCCGCGTAGAAGTCGTTGGCGGTGACCGGCTCGCCATTCGACCATTTCTTGTCCTGGCGCAGCTTAACCGTCCAGACCTTGTTATCTGCGTCAGGCGTGGCGCTCTCGGCGACCTTGGGTACGACGTTGAGTTGCGGATCGTAGCCGTACAAGCCCTCAAAGATCGTGCCTTGCGCGACCAGCAGCTGCGAGGTCCAGAAGGCGTGATCGAAGCTGGTGATGCCGCCGGTGAGATACGGAATCGTGACTGTGACATCTGCGACGGGCTGGGATGCCGGAAGCTCGGCTGCCGCTGAGGCTGCCGGGGCGCTGCTGGTCTGCGGCTCAGCGGTCGTCTGCGCGACCGGCGCGGGTGGTGTGCCGCTGCACGCTGCGATCAGCGGCAGGACCAGCAGTAGAGCAAGGAGGCTCAATGGAACGCGTTGCTTCTTGACCATGATGGGTTTCTCCTCTTCGAGATATGAAACCGGCGACCAACAGTGGTTGCGTCTGGGCGCGTTTGCAAACACCGCTTGCGAGGAAAGGCGGAGTTTTGCGCAGGATTTTGGCTAACCTGAAGCTGTGCCTCCTTTCAGCAGCGAATGAAAGCCGGAACCTTGGTGATCGATTGTTTGTTCAGACTAGTTTGGGGGGAGCGATCGGACGGATGCGCGCTCGATCAGTGTCGGTCGCAGCGCGGTGGTCACGCTATTTCGGGACGGAAACTCGGCGCGATCCAGCAGCAGCTGGACCGCCAGCCGGCCCATGCTGACTTTATCGATGTGCATCGTGGTTAGTGCGGGCGTGACATGCGCGGCCAGGTCAATGTTGTCGAAGCCAATGATCGACAGATCGTTGGGCACGCTGCGGTCCAGCGCCTGCGCCGCCTGCATCGCGGCGATCGCGACCTGATCGTTGCAGCAGAAGAGCGCGGTGACCTCGGGTGAGCGCTTGAGCAAATCAGTCACGGCCTCGGCGGACTCATGCGAGCTCATATGGCTGTCGGCAAAATACGGCTCGGCGATCCCGTAGTCGTGCAGCGCCTGAAGATAGCCGCGCCGTCGCCCGCCGATGCTCGGGTAGGCTTCGGGTCGGCTGCCGACCAGCCCGATCTTGCGGTGGCCGCGCTCGATTAGATAGGCGACCGCGTCGTACGCGCCGCGAAAATTATCGGAGACGACCGAGTCGTAGTGATTGTCGGCGGCGTAGGCGTCCACCAGCACGGTCCAGGTTCTGTGGCGATCCAGCAGCCGTGTGATCGTCGAGTCCACAAACGCGCCGACCAGCAGCAGCCCGTTCAGCTCGCCTTCCAGCAGCATACGCGGCAGCTCTTCGGGATGGTTATCTTCGTCTACCGGCACTGCGGCGAAGAGCAGATTGATCTGCTGGCGACGGCATGCCGCCTCGATTCCGGCGATTACATGGCCGTAGAACGGATTGCTGTAGGGCGGCTCGCCCGCCTGCGCTTTCATCAGCAGTCCGACCTGCTGCAGGTTATGAGTCAGGAGAAATTCAGCCTGTGGTCGCGATCGATAGCCCAGCCCACGCGCGACATCCAGCACGCGCTGGCGCGTTTCCTCGTTGATGCCTGGCTTGTCGCGCAGCACCAGCGAGACGGTTGCCAGTGAGACATTACTTTGCCGCGCAATATCGCCGAGAGTCACACGCTGACCCACAAGCTGCTCCTTTGCATGCGCCGCACGGTTAGGACGTGGGCTTTAGATACCGCTGCTTAAGCTGATCGATGAAGATGGTTTACTAAAGCTTTTAGTAGAGTGTAGCGCGTGCTCAGGCTTGATCCGGCAAATAAACCGCCTGTCACGGGTACTTTGACCCTAATTTATCTAGACATAAGTAACATTTAACGCTGGGAGCGGGGTAGATTGGCTTAACAAGCCAGCTTTTGTAAAATTAACGTTAATGATTACGGGAACATTACAGATAATCTAGCCTAAGATTTGGGCTGTGTCAATATGTTTTTTTACTAAAAGTTTTAGAAATATTGACCTTTCTCGATCCGATGCTGTTGCTGTAAATTCCAGATAGGAGGCACGACATTTCTTGGAGATCAGACAGGCTGAGCCCGGTTTTACAGCCATGTTCCGCTGCTGAAATCAGGCGCATCAGTTCCTGAATCTCCTTCGATCGCGATGAGTGCGCTTTGACAAGCTTCCAACTATTTGTTACGGTTTTCACGTGATTGTTCGACAAACAATCGCTGGTGTGAACTCAGTTAGTGCGACGATGCACTCCGTGTAGTTCGACGACTTGCTTTGCACGGCGTAACCAACTCGATACCTCAGGTTCACTTCACGCACTCACTTTCCCTGGTATCGCATTAAATCTCACGTATTCCTTGCTGCCTGTTTTCCAGCGAGGTTAGATCGTCATGCTCCAAGGCGAGCGACGAATCCAGTGTAGACCATGTGTTTCTGCCTGGAAGAAAGGGCCCATGATGGCTTTTTATTCACGTACCAATCGGCATGCGACCGGTAGGTCGCAGCAGCGTCTGATCCTCGGCTTGTTTTTGCTGGCAATCGCGGTCGCCGTGATCAGCCCGCTGCTCTATACATCCCTCTCAGCCAGCGCGCAATCCCTCGGCACAATCGTGCTCGCGCCCGCCGCCGACACCTACGTCAGCGCGGAGTCTCCCGCGCAAAACTTCGGCGCTGAAAAACGACTATTCATCGACGGCAACCCCGAAGAGCAAAGCTTCATCCGCTTTGCCGTCCAAGGAATCTCCGGCTCGGTTACCTCCGCAGTGCTGCGTCTTCAGGTGGCCAATCCATCACCCGCCGCGAACGGCACGATCCGCCTGATGTCAAACACGACCTGGAGCGAGACCCAGACGATTTATACTAATCGTCCGGCGATCGATGGCGCGGTGGTCGGTACCTTTAACCAGGTCGCCGATGGCGCGTGGGTTGAGGTTAACCTCGCATCAGTGATCACTGGACCAGGCGTGTATAGCTTCGGCATCACCCAGACCGGCATAGACGGCGTCAACTTTATTTCGCGCGAGGTCGGTGATGCGAGTAAACGGCCACAGCTGGTGATCAGCGCCGGCAGCGGTACGGCTCCCACGCCAACCGCAGGCCCGATTGTCGACCCGAAGCCGACTCCGTCAGTTGCGCCCAGCCCGTCACCATCGCCGTCAATCAAGCCGACGGCAGTGCCCAGCCCGTCACCATCGCCGTCGATGGCGCCAACAGCTGTGCCGACCGCAGCGCCCGCGCCAGGTGCTTTCGGAGCGTTTCCAGGCGCGGAAGGCTACGGCAGCCAGACGGTTGGCGGTCGTGGTGGCCGTATCATCTATGTCACCAATCTGGCCGACTCGGGACCCGGCAGCCTGCGCAGCGCACTCGAAGCGACCGGCCCGCGTACGGTGCTGTTCCAGGTCGCCGGTACGATCACGCTGAACAACGACATCTCGATCACGCAGCCGTTTGTCACGGTCTCGGGTCAGTCGGCGGTCGGGCAGGGCGTGCAGCTCAAGGGCGGCATGATCAAGATCCGCACGCATGACGTGGTGCTGCGCCACATCAAGGTGCGCGCCGGCGACGCGAAGAACCAGAGCTCGAACGACGAGCGCGACGCGGTTTCGCTGAGCGGCACCGGCGGCGACGAGGTCTACAACGTCGTGATCGACCATAGCTCGATGGTCTGGGGGCCGGATATCGGCGGCGCGGCCATTCTAACCAACGCCCACGACGTTACAATCCAGAACTCGATCCTGGGCGAGGGCCTGTATCTTTCCAATCACTCGGAAGGCACGCCCGAGCAGAACGGCCATTCGCTGGGCTTGAATATCACTCAGCTGGATACCAGCGCGTATCCCCAGCGGATCACCCTGCACCACAACCTGCTGACGACCTCGGATCACCGCATGCCGCAGATTATGGGCGGCGAGTCGATCGATATGGTCAATAACGTGGTGTATAACTGGGGCACCGCCGCCGCGCATGGCAATCCACGCTCGCTCAACATGATCAACAACATGTTCATTCGTGGACCCATGACCAAGACGCTGCTGGCCTGGAAGTCGCGCACCAATCCCGAGAACCCGACGCCGCGTCCGGGCTCGGTTTTTGAGCAGGGCAACGTGGCCGAAGGCTTCAACACCCTGCGCGGCGATCCGCAGAGCATGTACACCAGCAGCCGCTTCGGGT
>JAFAYS010000687.1 GCA_019240175.1 Chloroflexota bacterium
TTTGTGCTCGAAGAACATCACCGGGTCGGGATCGGCGATCGCGCTCTTGATCATGCCTTTGACGTCGTAGGGCGTGGACGGCACGACGACCTTGAGGCCCGGCACGTGGGCGAAGAACGCCTCGACCGACTGCGAGTGATAGATCGCGCCGTGAATGCCGCCGCCGTAGGGCGCGCGCACGACCATCGGCACGTTCCACTCGCCGTTGGAGCGGTAGCACATGCGCGCGGCCTCGCTGACGATCTGGTTCATGGCCGGCCAGATAAAGTCGGCGAACTGGATCTCGGCGATCGGTCGCATGCCGTTGACCGCCGCACCAATCGCCGCGCCGACGATCACGCCCTCAGCCAGCGGCGAGTCGATGATGCGCCACGGGCCGTACTTGTCCTGCAAGCCCTCGGTCACGCGGAACACGCCGCCGCGCTTGCCGACGTCTTCGCCGAAGACGAACACGCGCTCATCCGCCGCCATAGCCTCGTCGATCCCGGCGCGGAGCGCTTCAATAAGCGATAATTCTGCCATATGGCTTTATGCTCCGAAAAAAGAACAAAAGAACAAAAGAACAAGCGAACAAAACACAAGGGAACAAGGGAACATAGATTAGAAAACAGGCTTGAAGCCTTTTTGTTCCTTTGATCCTTTGATCCTTTGTTTGTTCTTACTTCAGGTTGTCCGCGTAGATATGATCGAACAGCGTGCTCGGATCGGGCGAGGCGGCAGATTCGGCGGCAGCGGTCGCTTCGTTGACCTGCTTTTTGATCCGCTCGCGAATCTCGGCTTCTTTCTCGTCGGTCAAAATATCTTCGGCCTTGAGATGCGCGGCAAAGGTGATCAGCGGATCTTGCTGCTTCATAGCTTTGATCTCGTCCGCCGGGCGGTAGGTGCGATCGTTGTCGTCCGAGGAGTGCGGTGTCAGGCGCTGACACTTGAACTCGATCATGGTCGGGCCCTCGCCGCGCCGGGCGCGCTCAACCGCCGCCTGCGTCGCCTCGAAGCAGGCCACGGGATCGCTGCCGTCGACGACCACGCCGGGGAAGCCGTAGCCAGCCGCGCGATCGGCGACATCTTCGACGCCCATCTGCTGGCGCTGCGGCACCGAGATGGCATAGCCGTTGTTTTCGCAGACAAAGATCACCGGCAGCTTGTGGGTTCCGGCCAGGTTCATCGCCTCGTGGATCTCGCCCTGGCTGCTGGTGCCTTCGCCGAACGAGACCCAGGCCACCGAGTCGTCGACGATCTTACCGGCGACCTCGTTGCGGATTTTGATTGCCATGCCAACGCCGGCGGCGTGCGGCACCTGCGTGCCGGTCGGCGACGACTGCGAGATAATATTCAGCTTGCGATGGCCGTAGTGCGCGGGCATCTGACGACCGCCGCTGTTTGGGTCGGCGGCGCGCGCGAACAAGCCCATCATCACTTCAGTCGGCGTAAAGCCCAGAGCCAGCACCACGCCCAGATCGCGGTAGTAGGGCAGCGCCCAGTCTTTGCCAGGCTTGAGCGCGTAGGCGCTCCCGACTTGCGCGGCCTCGTGGCCCTGGCAGGAGATGACAAAGGGCGCCTTGCCCTGACGGTTCAAAACCCACTGGCGTTCGTCGAGCGAGCGCGCCAGCAGCATCAGCTCGTAGATCGCTAGCAGATCTTCACGATCGAGGCTGGCCGAAACACCACTCGGCTGCACGTTGGTCATAGCCAATTCTCCATATGCGACATTAAAGATGCGCCTCAGGCGCAAAGCCGAGGCGCAACAAAGACAGTCTTTAACGCAAGAATCGCTTCACTGCGCAGGCAGTCAAGCGCAACCGCACCCATCTTCGTTGACGGCTCGTGTGGTTTCATCGTGTGTTCAGTGTAGCATAAACCGGGCTCGGCGTGCAAACAGTTGCTGCAAAGAACTTGCGAGAAGTGCCGCTGCCCGTCCTGCGATCGCTACCTGTTCTGACTGTGCAGTTTATGCTGTTTCTAGGGTAGTGCTGTTGACCATTTGTAAACTTGATTTTATGCTGAGCGCTGTAGTATAACGGTCATACCTTCGACATCTCTGCCTCCATCGCGCTGCTAAGCTGAACTCTAATTTGATCCATCAACATTCATCCTAAAGATCATCCTGCTTCATTAACCTCATGAAGCAGGCTCATCGTCCTTGAGATCGTAGGGTCTAGGGCAAGACTCTACACTATGGGGAGGCGAGCACATGCCGTTACAACAGCTGATTGAAAGTAGCCAGACTACGGATGTCCAACAGACGAGTTTTTCCCACGATGTCCTCGGACGATATATTTGCAACACCTGGGATGAAGCTGTCGATAATGGCGGCGCACCTTTCGATGCCGTGGTTCTTGGGGCAGGCATGTTTGGCGCGTACTGCGCAGAAAAAATCTATCGTCGCAGCGTTGGCACAAATAAGCGCGTCCTCGTGCTGGAGGCCGGCAGCTTCTTAGTCTCGGAGCATGTCCAGAATCTGGCGCGGATTGGTCTCAACGTTGCCAGTCCTGTCGCTTCCGATCCTGGTATTGCGCGCGAGAGAGTGTGGGGCCTGCCGTGGTTAAGTAATCAAGCGTTTCCTGGTTTGGCCTATTGTGTTGGAGGTCGATCCCTTTATTGGGGCGGCTGGTCACCGCGCTTGACTGCCGCCGATCATGCCCTTTGGCCGTCTAACATTGCCGCTTACCTCACGACGAATTACGCTCGCGTTGAGGAGGAAATAGGTGTGACGCCCAGCACGGATTTCATAACAGGCGCGCTCTATACAGCTTTGCTGGCCAGGCTAAACAGTGTCAGAGCAAGTGTGCCAAATCTCGACTCAGTGGAGGAAGCGCCAATTGCCGTGCAAGGCCAGCCGCCAGCGTCGGGACTTTTTAGCTTCGATAAATATAGCAGCGCGCCCATCCTTGTAGATGCGATCCGGGAAGCCTCCGGCCTCCCCGACTCGGCCCGCCGCTTGTTTCTTGTTCCTCGGGC
>JAFAYS010000715.1 GCA_019240175.1 Chloroflexota bacterium
GCAAGGATCGCAGCGTCAGGCCTATCTGCGCTTGCTGGTGCTCGGCGCGCTGCTCGTGCTCGTCACCGGCTGGATCGGCGGGCATCTGGTGTACGGGCTGGGGTTTGGAAGGGACTGAAGAACCAAGAACTTAGAACCTAGAACCTAACGAAAGAACGAAGAACAAAGAACAAACGAAGACCAACGGTTGTAAGGGCGCTGCTTGCTGCGCCCGCAATTGCCAAGAGAGCCTACACCGCCAATCCTAAAACGGCTCCGGTGGTCGGATGCGATAGCCCAGCGCCTGTGCCCAGATCCACAGTGTGCTCCCGCCGATCCAGATCAGCGCCGCAACCACCAGCGTCTGACCAGCTCGTCCACGTCGCCACAGCAGCTCCAGTACCACGCCCGTGCCGATCGCAATCACCCAGGCGCAGAACGACAGCCAGCGCGTAGTTATCGTCGAGGAGGTGATGAAGGGGATCGAGCCTTGAATCACTGCGACCGCGACTGTGCCCCAGAAGAGCCAGACCAGCATCTGCCCGCCTTCGCGTCGCCAGAGCCAGTATCCGCCCAGCAGCGCCAGTGGCACGCCAATAATCGCGTAGTGGGCGACAAAACCATCGCGCCACAGCGAGAGCGCCAGCGACTGCCAGCTGATCTCGGAGCGACCGCCCTGCACCGCGCCCATGCCGCCCGCGCGAAACTCCGCCAGCTTGGTCAGAATCAGGCCCAGATAGGCCGAGTAGAACAGGCCCAGCGCCAGCACTTCGGCGATCACGAACGCGATCCCCAGGCCGTACACCTGGCGCACCTGCGGCGAGTTGCGGTAGCGCCACCAGAGCAGCGGCAGCAATCCGGCGAAGAGTACCGAGATATTGATGAACAGCCCAAAGTGGCCGAAGAAGACCAGGCACAGGCCGATCGTGACCAGCGCGATGCTGCGTGGCCGATCCAGCCGCTGCCAGCAGCCGATCACCAGCGCCACCACCAGTGCCACGGCTTCTTGCGCGAAGATATGCGCCAAAAACGACCACCACAGCGCCATCATCGCCGGAGCCAGCAGCGCGTACACGGTTGTCGCCAGTAGTGCTGCCCGCTCGTTGTGCAGCCCACGCAGCGCGATATAGGCGATCGGCAAGATGCCCAGCGCGCCAAACAGCGCGTCGAACCACTCCACGAGCGTGTGCGGCGCGATCGGCAGGAGCTGGAGCGGGGCCAGCAGCACATAGGTTGCCGACGGATACGGGAAATCAATGCCGCGATGGCGCGAGGTCAGCAGGATCAGCCCACGGATCACGTCGGTCTGACGATTCACATGAAAGCCCAGGTCGCCGATCATCGACTCGGGGTAGAGCCGCCCGCCATAGCGCAGCAGCATCAGCCAGAAGATCAGCAGCGCCACCAGCCGCACAAAGCGCGTCGAGGGCTGCACGCCAACGCGTGGTGCGTAGCGCTCCATCAGCCACAGCGCCACGCCGCCGACGATCAGGCCCCAGATCGCGCCGAGCAGCAGCGGCCCGCCAGCCAGTGCGTAGCGCAGCCGATCGGTGTAGAGCGCGGCCAGCAGCAGGCCGATCAAGACCACGCCGCCGACAGTTGCTGTAGTTTGGGAAACGCACCAGCGCCGCGCGGTCATCCAGGCCAGCGGGATCAGCAAGGCCGGCCAGAAGAGCGAGAGCGGCGGCAGACGCAGCGGCTGAGCGATGGGGCTGAGCTCGACGTCGGCGATCGGCGCGCCCAGGGTTCGTGGGTCGTTGGGTGGGGTGAAGGCGGGCGCGATCACCTGAAGTTGGCCTTGCTGGGCGGCGTCCGGCGGCAGCAGCAGATGCAGCGTGCGCGCGTTGGAGAGCGGCTGGCTAACGTTCAGCGAGCCGCTGCTGAGGTGGAGCGCGCCCGTGCCGAACGCCGGATTGGCCGTGGCGGGCAGCTGGTGCACGCCGACGATGATCGCTTGCCGCCCGAGGCCAGGCAGCCGAATCGTGGAGCTGTCGCCGCTCCAACGGTACGAAAGCTCGTCGGCGGTCGCGTGCTCGGGCTCGGCGGTATTCCAGCCCGCGATCAGCGGCTGGTCGCTGTGCCAGCCTTCCTCATAGCCGATATTGATCGTGTAGCTGAGCGCTTGCTGGCTAACAACGAACGCGCCCACGACAAAAACACCGATCAAGAGCCACAGCGGCCATTCGCCCAGCGTCAGCAGCCAGGAGCGCAGAGTTCTCGTGCTGCGGTGCCACGTTGAAGCTAACTGAAACACCGCGAGATTATAACAGAGACCACGCGCCCGATGAGTTTCCTGCGAAGGTCGGTCGTTTTAGCGGAACTCGCTCAGCCGCTGCGCGACGCTTTGGAGCGCGATCGTGTTGATCGAATAATATTTTGCGCCACGCTCGCCACGCCGCACATTCAACACTTTCATGTCCACCATCAGCTGAAGATGCCGTGAAACCGCCGACTGCGAGATGCCCAGCCGGTCGACGATCTCTTGCGCGTATAGCTCGCGGCCATTGAGCATTGCCACGATCATCAGGCGAGTTTTATCGGCCA
>JAFAYS010000813.1 GCA_019240175.1 Chloroflexota bacterium
GTGAAGATAAAACTGCTCAAGCGCGTCGGCCTCGGGCACCACCGACTGCACGGCCACGCCGTCGTTCAACAGCAGCCGCAGCACCCCCGACAACAGCGCGTCGGAGGCCGGAAACAGCGTGATGCTGACCCGATCGCAGCGCACCTGTGGCCCGATCGCCTGCAGCTTAAGCGCCGTCTGCATCGGCAGATCCGCCACGCGCACCATCACGCTGTGGCCGTGCGCGTTCAGCTCAGCCATCGTCGCGACCTGCTCGATCTTACCGCCGACCAGCACGCCGACGCGATCGCAGAGCCGCGCGACATCGGCTAGCTGATGCGTACACAGAAAGATCGTGTGGCCCAGATCTTTGAGCGAGCGCAGCAGCAGGATCATCTCGTGCCGCCCGCCCGGATCGAGACCCGAGGCCGGCTCGTCCACGATCAGCAGATCCGGCTCGTGCAGCACGGCCTGCGCAATTCCGACGCGCTGCATCATGCCCTTCGAGTAGGTGCCGATCCGTCGATCCGCCGCGTGGCCCAGCCCAACCAGATCGATCACAGTGTCGATGCGATCGTGCAGCCGCTTACCGCTCAGATCCGAAAGCCGGCCCAGCGTCGCCAGATATTCGCGGGCCGTGTAGTAGCTGCTGTAGTGTGGCCGCTCGGGCAGATAGCCGATCCGCGTGCCGATCTTGCTGCGATCGGTAATGCCGAAGATCCGCACCGCGCCCTGATTCGGCTTGAGCAGCCCCAAAATATGGTGGATCAAGGTTGTTTTGCCCGCGCCGTTCGGGCCAAGCAGTCCAAAGGCTTCTCTGGGCGCAACATCCAGATTAACGCCGCGCAGCACGTGCAGCGTGCCAAACGATTTATTGAGATTCGTAATCGAAATTGCTTGCTCGGTCATGCAATTGCCTTAGCGAAAAAGTAAATACCAGGTAAAGTATAATCCAGGATCAGCCACTTTGCACGAAATCTACGACTGCAAGATCAGCTCGCGGCGCTCAAAGGCCAGCAGCGCCACCGCCAGCAGCAGGCCGGCCAGCACCACCTGAGCCAGCATAATGCCCAGCGCGGCCAGGCTCAACGAGTGCTGCACTGCTAGATTAAAGCCGCCGAGCACCGGCATCAGCGGCAAGCCCAGGATCGTCTGGATCGGGCCGAGCGCGCCGCCAACTACGTCGCCCAGCACATCGCGATCCTGGCTCAGCGCCAGCAGCACCAGCGCCAGCAGCACCAACCGCAGCCGGCCCGACACAACCAGCGGCGCGGTTAGAGTCATAAACGCGGCCACGATCATCACGTTGAGCAGCAGCGGCAGCGAGCCGAGCAGCCAGCCGCCAAACGAGAAAGGCAAACTATTGCTGTGCAGAATCGCGACCAGCACGCTCAGCAGCAGATAGATCATGCCGACTAGCAGCACCGTCGCCGTGTAGAGTCCGGCCAGATAGCCGGCGCGGCCCAGCGACCGGAACAGCACGACGTAGTTTTGCGGACGGTAGCCCATGCGCATCACGATCAGCGTGGTGTAGGCGCTGATGCCCAGAAACACCAGGCCGCCCAGACCAAAGAATTGCTCGGACGATATCGGCCTGCTGCTGCGGGGCCAGAAGAGCAACCACAGGGCGGCCAGCATCGCCAGGATCTCGATCACAATCCGGCCCGAGCGCACATACTCGCGGACGGTAAAGCCGGTAAACTTCCTAAATCGATAGAGCCACTCGCTCATGCTATGTTCTCGCTGTAAGGCTTTTTCGCGGCGGTTGAGCGCACCGGCTGGTCCTGCTCAGGGCCACGTGTCGCGCGCATAAAAAACTCGGTCAGGCCTCCGGCAGGCCGCACGCCCACGATCCGCGCACCATACCCTAGCAGCTTGTAGAACACTTGTCGCTGCAAGCGCTCGTCGTGAGTCACGACCACGGTCTGCTCGTTGATATCGATCGAGCGGCTAAGCACGGACAACTCCGAGATCGCCAGCGGTGGCAGCGGTTCTGCGACCGTGATCAGCACGCCGGTTGTCGCCAGCACGTCTTGCACGCGCGCCTCGGCGACAATGCGACCCTGGCGCAGCACGCCCACCCGATCGCAGAGCGTTTCCAGCTCCGCCACCTGATGGCTGCACATCAGAATCGCCAGGCCCTGCGCACGCAGATCCGCCAGCAGCTCGACCATATCGCGCTGACCGGCCAGATCCAGCCCCGAAGACGGCTCGTCGATCAGCAGCAGCTCGGGCGAGTGAATGATCGCCTGCGCCAATCCCAGCCGCTGCAACATGCCTTTCGAGAAGCGTCCCAGCCGCCGATTTCCCGCCATCCACAGCCCAACCTGATCCAGCAGCTCGTCGACACGCACCGAAAGATGCGGCTCGCGCAGTCCGCTGAACGCGCCCAGGCTACGCATATATTCGCGTGCGGTAAAGCTTGCGTGGTAGCGGACGCGCTCGGGCAGATAGCCGATCTTGGTCGCGGCGCGGGGAGCGCTGCCCATCACAGCGATCCGCCCGCTGTCGGGCTGAAGAAAGCCCAACAGCAGATGCGTGAGCGTGGACTTGCCCGCGCCGTTCTGGCCCAGCAGCCCGTACACCTCGCCCTTTTTGACCTGTAGCGTCAGGCCGCGCAGAACATGCAGCGCGCCAAAGCGCTTGTGCACATCGACAATCTCGATCGCGGGGGGCGTAGTTGGTTGTTCTATCGGTGTCTGGCTCATGCAGTTGCCTTCTTCATTAGCTGCGCCGGTTGATCGCGGCCGGACCGCTGAGCATCAAAACTCCGCCAGCGATCCATTGACGCGCACGCGCTGCTCGGCCCAGCGATACGCCAGGTAACCCAGCGGCGGCATCAGCAGCCCCCACAGCGTCACGATGATCAGCTCGGTCTGGACGCTGGCTAGCTCGGGATAGCCGCCCGGAAAATCAAGCAGCGCCGAGCGCAGTAGATCGACGCTGTACGAGAGCGGCACCAGTCGGCTGAGGATTAGCACCGGCTCGGGCAGCACACGAAACGGAAAAAACAATGCGCAGACGGTCAGGATCGCAAACTGCAGCAGATTGGCAATCGACTGCGCCGCTTCTTTGACCAGCAGCGTAAACGCCGCGAAGCAGAAGCTCGATCCGAAGATTCCGCCCAGTGTCAGCGCGAAGGTGTAAAACGCCAGGCCGGGATTGGCCATCGGCAGCGCGCCCAGGATCAGCCGCACGCTCAGCAGCACCGTCGCCGCGATCAGCCCGGTCCACAGCAGCGGCTCGGCCAGGCGCGACGTGAGATATAAAAAGCGGCTGGCCGGCGTCAGGTAGAGCGACTCCAGCGTGCCCTCGTACTGCTCCCAGCGCACGTTGTAGCCCACGATCCACAGGCCGTCGGAGATAAACAAAAACAGCACAAAGCCATAGATCATCGTGCTGGCGAGCGAGAAAGACTCCGCGCCGCTGTCCAAGCTTTGCAGACCGCCGGGCACAAACATCAGCGTCGCGAACATGAAGACCAGCATGATCACAAAGGCGGTGACGAAGCGCCCGAGCAGATTGATCGGATAGCGCAGCGTCACCAGCATATTTTTGCGGATCATCGCCGCCAGCAGACTCAAGGTTCGCGCCACTGCTTGCTCCTAAAACGTGCCAACGCCTTCATTGCGCTGCATCTTGCGCTCGACCACCGCAAACAGGTTGTAGCCCAGCACCGGCATGATCACCGCGAAAACCGCCAGCACGCCCAGGTCGGCGTACCAGCTGTCGAAGAACCAGCCGACGCCCAGCAGCGCCGCGCGAATACCGTTGTTCATCCAGGTCGGCGGAAACACCAGCGCGATCCAGCGCAGCAGCGGCGGAAAAACCGTGATTGGAAAATAAATACCCATCAGCAGGCTAGTGAGCCACTGCGCGATCTGGATCAGCGCGCCGGCCTCTTTCAAGCGCAGCACGACCGCGCCATAGATCAGGCTCAGCCCGTAGACCGGCACCAGCCCGAGCAGCAAAAAGCTGAAGGCCAGGCCGATATGCCCTTGGAGCGGATTGATGCCGAAGATCAGGCAGCCGAGGATAAACGAGAGCAGCAGGCTGACCAGGCTGCGCACCATGCCGTACAGCGCAACGCCGGCCAGCACCCAGAAGCGCGAGGCCGGCGCAAGATAGATCGCTTCGAGCGTGCCGGTCTGCTGCTCGCGCCGCACCCAGAAGCCGACGTTCCACAGCGCCGTTGTGACAACCGTGAGCATGCTGCTGCCGATCAACATATACGGCACGTAATCGGTCGTGCCGGTGTTGGCGGCAAATGCCTGCGCGTCGAACGAGCCGGTAAGCGAGCGGCCCAGCAGAATCGGAATCGCGGTGGTGACGATCGGCATGATCACATCGATCGCGAGGGAGCCCGGGTAGCGGCTGATCAGGCGCAGCTGCGTCTCGGCGACTTTGAGCATGATGCCGATCGATTGCAGCCAGGCCAGCGACCGGCGCGGTTTGCGTGCAATGCGTTCTTCTACAACCATCGCCTCTGCCTAGCGCGTCCGCGTGTCTTCGGCCAGCGTGCGGCCTGTCAGCGCCATAAAAACATCTTCCAGCGTTGTGCGGCTGGGCACCACATCTTCGATCGACGCGCCATAGGCGTACAGCGTCTCGATCAGCTTGGGCAGCACCTGGCGCGGCTCCGAGGTTCTGACCAGCAGCTCGTGGCCGTCGTCCAGCGTCGCGATCGCCACCTCGCGCACGGACGGCAAGCTCTGGACCGAAAGCGTGGCGCGCGGTGGGATCTGGCCGCGCACCTGGATCACCTCGGTCGCGACGACCTGACGCCTCAGCTCGTCGGGCGTGCCCTGCGCGATCACCGTGCCGCGATCTACGATCGCCAGCCGCTGGCACAGCTGCTCAGCCTCGGTCATGACATGCGTGGTATATACGATTGTGCGGCCCTCGGCGTGCAGTTCCGCCACGATCGCGCGCAGCTCACGGGCGCTCGGCACGTCCAGCGTGTTGGTCGGCTCGTCGAGCACCAGGATCGGCGCGTCGTGAACCAGCGCTTTGGCAAAGGCCAGCTTCATCTTCTGCCCCGACGAGTAGCTTTCGACGGGCCGATCGATAAAATCCTGCATCCTCAGCCGATCGATCAGCCGCGCGATGCGCTGATTGCGCTCGTGACGCGGCACGAAATACAGCGCCGCAAAGTACGCCAGATTTTCGCGTCCGGTCAGCTTCCAGTACAGGCCGCGCTCGCCCATCAGCATACAGCCGATCGCGTTGCGCACCTGGGCCGGGGCCTGCACCACGTCGTGGCCCGCGATTGTGGCCGTACCGCTGGTGGGCAGGAGCAAAGTGGTCAGACATTTGATCAGCGTGGTTTTGCCCGCGCCGTTGGGGCCGAGCAGCCCAAACAACGCGCCGCGCTCGATGTCGAGATCGATGCCGTTGAGGGCATGGACGGCGCGCTTGCTCGTCGCGAAGAGGCCGTGTCGCTCACGGACCTGATACGTTTTCGTCAGCTGACGAACCTGGATCATTGAGTTGTTCTCCGCACACTGGACTGAGGGCGACCATGATGAGTATAGAAGGGGAATCCGGCATGATACACACAACACCGCTACACAATCGCCCGGCGGATCTTACCACACTTTGTGAATGATCGGTTATCGCTCCTGAGGCATACACCGATGTTCTCGATAGTACTATAATTTGCTTACGCCTCCCAGTTAGTGTATCATAGCTAAGCGTTCGATAGCACACGAACCGTGAAAATATCTCTAGATTAAGTCTCCATTAAATACAGAGCAGCAATTATTAATCTACGCGCTATATAAAGCATCTTTATACGCAATCTATTTATAAACTTGATCGCCACAATTCGAAACTCTTATCATATTCTTATTCAAGCTGAGTGAATGGTGATAGTTTGGCCTGAGCGTCCTGCATCAATACCACGGCGATCTCAACCGAGGCAGATTTCACTGCCGATCGCGCTTGCACACAACCTACTGATTCGCTATGCTTAAGCGGACTATTAACTATACATTTACCTGTAGCGCAATTGACACCTACGAGTTACGCCAGTACCCAGACAACCAGGCCGGAAACGTGAGCCCCTTTCACGTTCAAACCCCAGCCCAAGCGCTCATTCCTAACTCAGCGTGCTGTAGCCTGCAACGATGCAAGAGCCTGAGCCGCGTGCCGGGCTGCTGCGGCGCGAGCATGTCAATTGCATTGAGGACGAGCATAGATCATGAGTAACTTTGCCGACCGAATCGCTGCTCTCTCGCCCGAGAAGCGCGCGCTGCTGCTCCGCAAACTGAACCAGCAGCCAGGCCAGGCGAGCCAACCTTCGATCCAACGCCAACCCCGCGACCGCAATGAGTTTCCGCTGTCGTTTGCCCAGCAGCGCCTGTGGTTTCTGGATCAGCTCACGCCCGGCATTCCGATCTATAACGAGCCGCTGGCCGTGCGCTTGAGTGGTGCGCTGGATGTGCCGGTGCTTCAGCGCAGCCTCAACGAGATTGTGCGCCGCCACGAGGCTCTGCGCACGACGTTTGTCCAGACTGCAACCACGATCGACGGCGCGCCGGTCGAGCAGCCAATGCAGCACATCGCCGAAGAGCTGAACCACCCAGAGGGTACCCGGCTGCCGGTCGTGGATTTGAGCGAGCTGCCAGCCGCTGAGCGTGAGAGCGAAGTCCACCAGCAGGCTAGTACCGAAGCGCAGCGCCCCTTCGATCTGAGCCAGGGACCGCTGATCCGCGCCACACTGCTACAGCTCGGCCCGAGCGAGCATGTGCTGCTGCTGACACTGCATCACATCGTCTCCGACGCCTGGTCGCTGGGCGTGCTGGTGCGCGAGATCGCCGCGCTCTACGATGCTTTCTCACGCGGCCAGACGTCGCCCTTACCCGAGCTTGGCGTCCAGTATGTCGACTTTGCGGAGTGGCAGCGCGAGTGGCTATCCGGCGACGTGCTGGCGACGCAGATCGATTACTGGAAGCAGCGCCTGGGCGATCAACCGCCCGCGCTTGAGCTGCCGACGAGCCATCCGCGACCGCAGACGCAAACCTACGCCGGCGCGCGCTATGCGCTGAAGCTTGCCCCGGAGCTAAGCCAGGCACTGCGCACGCTGAGCGCGCAGACCAACAGCACGCTGTTTATGACGCTGCTGGCGGCCTGGCAAACGCTCTTGTCGCGCTACAGCGGCCAACACGACATCACCGTCGGCACGCCGGTCGCCAATCGTGGCCGCGCCGAGACCGAGCCGCTGATCGGCTTCTTTGTCAACACGCTGGTCATGCGCGCCGATCTGAGGGGGAATCCAACGTTCCGCGAGCTGCTGGGCCGCGTGCGTGAGACCGCGCTGGGTGCATACGCGCATGGTGATCTGCCGTTTGAGAAGCTGGTCGAGGAGCTGCACCCCGAGCGCAACCTGGGCCGCTCGCCGCTATTTCAAACGATGTTTACGCTGCCGCCGCTGCCGGATCAAACGGTCAAGCTGGCCGGACTGAGCTTCGAGCAGCTAGCGATCGACACCGGCACCGCCAAGTTTGAGCTGCTGCTGCATCTGTGGGACGGCACCGAGCAGCTTAGCGGCTGGCTAGAGTACAACACCGCGCTCTTCGACGAGGCGCTGATCGCGCGCCTGGCCAGTCACTTCCAGGTTTTGCTGGCAGCCATCGTCGCCAACCCCGATCGCCATCTGTCCGATCTACCGCTCCTGACTGACGCCGAGCGCGAACAGCTGCTGGTGAGCTGGAACGATACAGCACTGTCGTACGACCCGCCGCACACGCTGCACACGCTGATCGAGGCGCAGGCGGCAACCACACCCGAGGCGACTGCACTGATCTTCGAACATCAGGCGCTGAGCTACGCCGAGCTGAACGCGCGCGCCAATCAGCTGGCCCACCATCTGCGCGAGCTTGGAGTCGGGCCGGAAACGCTGGTCGGTATCTGCGCCGAGCGCTCGCCCGAGCTGGTGATCGGGCTGCTGGGCATTCTCAAAGCCGGTGCCGCCTACGTGCCGCTCGATCCCGGCTATCCGCCCGATCGCCTCGCGTTCATGCTCCACGATGCGCAGGTGCCTGTACTGCTCACCCAGCAGGCACTCGTCAACCATTTGCCCGAGCACAGCGCGACGATCGTCTGTCTGGATGCCGACTGGCCCGCGATCGCCGGGCAGCCGGAGCGCAATCTTGATGTGGCCGTCACACCCGACAGTCTGGCCTATATGATCTACACCTCGGGCTCGACCGGCCAGCCCAAAGGCGCGATGAACAGCCACCGCGCGATCACCAACCGCCTGCGCTGGATGCAGGACGCCTTCCAGCTGAGCGCCAACGACAAAATCCTGCAAAAAACGCCGTTCAGCTTCGACGTCTCGGTCTGGGAGTTTTTCTGGCCGCTGCTCACCGGCGCGGCGCTGGTGGTAGCACAGCCGGGCAGACATGGCGATCCAGCCTACCTGGCCGATCTGATCGCCCAGCAGCAGATCACGACCCTGCATTTCGTGCCGCCGATGTTGCAGGCCTTTCTCGACGAGCCCGACGCGCAGCACTGCCAATCGCTGCGCCGCGTGATCTGTAGCGGCGAGGCGCTGCCCTACGCGCTGCAACAGCGCTTCTGCGAGCGACTGACGCACGCCGAGCTGCACAACCTGTACGGCCCGACCGAGGCCGCCGTCGACGTGACCTGGTGGAATTGCCAGGAGGCCGATCTCGGCGACACCGTGCCGATCGGTCGTCCGATCGCCAACACGCAGCTGTATGTGCTCGACGCGCACTTGCAGCCGGTGCCGCTGGATGTGCCCGGCGAGCTGTATCTCGGCGGCGTGCAGCTAGCGCGTGGATACCACGCCCGGCCCGATCTGACCGCCGAAAAGTTCATTCCCGACCCATTCAGCAAATCACCTGGCTCCCGCCTGTACCGCACCGGCGACCTGACGCGCTGGCTGCCCAACGGCTCGATCGAGTACCTTGGTCGCCTGGATCACCAGGTCAAGCTGCGCGGCTTCCGCATCGAGCTGGGCGAGATCGAAAGCGTGCTGCGGCAGCATCCCACAGTGAGCGACGCTGTCGTGCTGGCGCGGGCCGAGCGCGGCGAGACGCGGCTGGTAGCGTACGTCGTTGGGAAAGAACCTAGAACTAAGAACCTAGAACCTAACGAGAGCAGAGAAGGGAACCTCCTAGGTTCTGGGTTCTGGGTTCTAGGTTCTCCGTTGCGCGAGTTTCTTGCGCAACGTCTCCCCGAGTACATGCTCCCGAGTGCCTTCGTGCTGCTCGACGCCTGGCCGCTGACGCCTAACGGCAAAGTCGATCGCCGGGCCTTGCCTACGCCCGAGCCAACCTTCGACAGCCAGGCCGCCTTTACCGCGCCGCGCAACCCGATCGAAGAGATGATCGCGGGCATCTGGGCTGAGGTGCTGCATGTCGAGCGTGTCGGCATCCACGATAATTTCTTCGCGCTGGGCGGCCACTCGCTGCTGGCAACCCAGGTCATTTCGCGCATACGCAGCGTGTTCCAGAGCGAGCTGCCGCTGCACGCCTTCTTTGAAACGCCAACGGTCGCCGGCCTGGCCGAGCGGATCGAGCAGGCGCGACAGAAGACAGAGCGCGGCTCGCTGCCGGCGCTGCGTCCAGCTCCACGACCGGAGCAGATCCCGCTGTCGTTCGCGCAGCAGCGCCTGTGGTTCCTGGATCAGCTTGAGCCGGGCAATCCCTTCTACAACATGCCGACCGCCGTGCATCTCAGCGGCGCGCTGGACCTGGCGGCGCTAGAGCACAGCCTCAGCGAGGTCATCCGCCGCCACGAGACGCTGCGCACCACGTTTCCGCCAATCGCGGGGCAGCCCGTGCAGCAGATCGCGCCGCCGATGATCGAAACGCTGCCGCTAGAGCTGGTCGATCTGACAGCGCTCCCTGAGGCTGAGCGCGAGTCTAGGGCGCGACAGCTGGCGCAAGAGGAGGCCGCTCACCAGTTCGATCTGATCCACGGCCCGCTGCTCCGTGCCCGGCTGCTGCATCTAAGCGATCAAGCGCATACGCTGCTGCTGACGCTGCATCACATCGTCTCGGATGGCTGGTCGCAGGGCGTGCTGGTCCGCGAGATCGCCGCGCTGTATCGGGCGTTTGTGGCGGGAGCAAAGCCGGCCTTGCCAGCGCTCCCTGTGCAATACGCCGATTTCGCGATCTGGCAGCGCGACTGGCTCTCGGGTGCGGAGTTGGAAGCGCAGCTCGGCTACTGGCGGCAGCAGTTGGCCGACTTACCGGCGCTGCAGCTGCCCACCGATCGACCGCGACCGGCGATCCAGTCCTTCCGTGGCGCGCAGCACAGCTTTACCCTCACGGCGGAAGCGACCGCCGGCTTGCTGGCCTTGAGCCGTGCGACGGGCGTGACGCTGTTCATGACCACGCTGGCGCTCTTCCAAACACTCTTGTCGCGCTACAGCGGGCAGGACGACATTGTGGTGGGCACACCGATCGCCAACCGCAACCGCGCCGAGATCGAGCCGCTGATCGGCTTCTTTGTCAACACGCTGGTCATGCGCGCCGATCTGGCAGGCAATCCAACGTTCCGAGAATTGCTGGGCCGTGTGCGAAATGTCGCGCTGGGCGCATATGCGTATCAAGATCTGCCCTTCGAGCAGCTGGTCGAAGAGCTACAGCCGGAGCGCGACCTGAGCCGCCAGCCGCTGTTTCAGGTGATGTTTGCGCTGCAAAACGCGCCGCTTGAGATCAGCGATCTGCCGGATCTGCGCGTGACGCCGCTGCCGGTTGAAAACAACACCGCCAAGTTCGATCTGGCGCTCGACCTGTGGGAAACGCCCGACGGCCTGCGCGGCGTCTGGATGTACAGCAGCGATCTCTTCGATGCGGCCACCATCGAGCGTATGAGCGGACATTTCCAAACGCTGGTCGCGGCAAGTATGGCCGATGTCGATCAGCCGCTGGCCGCGCTGCCGCTGCTGACCAGCGCCGAGCAGGAGCAATTACGCGCCTGGAACACGACCGGCGTCGAGTATCCGCTCGATCTCATGGTACCCCAGCTCTTCGAGGCACAGGTCTCGCGCACGCCCAAAACGACGGCGTTCGTCTTTGGGCAGGAGCGTCTGAGCTACGCCGAGCTGAATCAGCGCGTCAACCAGCTCGCGCGTCACCTGCGCGAGCTTGGCGTTGCGGCAGACACACTGGTCGGCATCTGCGTCGATCGCTCGGTGGAGATGGTGGTCGCGATGCTGGGCGTGCTCAAGGCTGGCGGCGCGTACGTGCCCTTCGATCCCGAGTACCCGCAGGATCGGCTGCGCTTCATGCTCGACGACTCGCAGGTCGGCGTGGTGCTGACGCAGGAGCGCTTAATCTCGCTGCTGCCTGAGCACAACGCCACGCTGGTGCGCCTCGACGCAGACTGGCCGACGATCGCGCAGCATGGGGCGGACAATCTGGAACCCGTGGCCGCGCCCGGCGATCTGGCATACCTGATCTACACCTCGGGCACAACCGGCAAGCCCAAAGCGGCGATGGTCGCGCATCGCAATCTGGCGAACGTGCTGCACGCCAGCCAGAGCGCGTTTGGCTTCCAGCCCGGCGACGTCATGCCCTGGATCGCCTCGTTCGCCTTCGACATCTCGCTCTTCGAGCTGTTCAACCCGCTGCTGGTCGGCGGCACGGTGATCTGCCTCTCGCGGCAGGAGATTCTGGATACCCGCCGGCTGGTCGAGGTGCTCGGCGAGTCCAGCCTGGTTCACACGGTGCCCAGCCTGATGCGCCAGATCATCCAGTTTGCCAGCGAGCAGAGCCCAACTCGGCAGTTCGCCAACATCCGCCAGATCTTTATCGGCGGCGACCTGGTGCAGCCTGGCCTGCTCAAAGCAATGCGTGCGATCTTTCCCGCTGCGCAGATCGACGTGCTCTACGGCCCGACCGAGGCCACGATCATCTGCTCGCACTATGCGGTGCCTGCCGTCGAGATTCCGGATCGCCATCTGATCGGCACGCCGCTCAATAACATGCGCCTGCGTATCTACGATGAGCGTCGGCGGCTGGTGCCGATCGGCGTGCCCGGCGAGATCTATGTGGGCGGCGCGGGCGTGACGCGCGGTTACCTCAACCGTGACGATCTAACCGCCGAGAAATTCGTCGTGATCGACGGCGAGCGCTGGTACCGCACCGGCGACCTGGGCCGCTACCTGGCCGACGGCACGCTCGAATTTGGGGGCCGCATCGATCAGCAGGTCAAAGTGCGCGGCTTCCGCATTGAGCTGGGCGAGATCGAGACGCTGCTGAATCAGCACGCCGGCGTACGTGAAAATGTCGTCATGGTGCGCGAAGACGAGGGCGACGAAAAACGGCTGGTGGCCTACGTCGTGCCGCAGACGCTTTCAACTGAGATTATCGCTCCGGAGACCGCCGGCGAGTGGAACGCCGAGCAGATCGAGCGCTGGCAGATGGTTTTTGACGAAACCCACCAGCAGACTGCGACCATTGAAGACGCGACCTTCAACATCGTTGGCTGGAACAGCAGCTACACCGGCGAGCCGATCCCGGCAGAGCAGATGCGCGCCTGGGTCGATCACACGGTTGCGCGAATTCAGGCGCTTCAGCCACGACGCGTGCTAGAGATCGGCTGTGGCACCGGGCTGCTGCTCTTCCGCATCGCGCCGGACTGCGAGCGCTACGTCGCCAGCGACTTTGCCGCCGGGCCGCTACGCTCGATCCAGGAGCAGCTTCAGCGCAGGCCGCTGCCGCAGGTCACGCTGCTCCAACGTCCCGCCGACGACTTCGCGGATCTCGCGCCGCACAGCTTCGACACCGTGATCATTAACTCGGTGGTACAGTACTTCCCCAGCAGCGATTACCTGATCCGCGTGATCGAGGGCGCGATCCAGTGCGTTGCGCCGGGCGGCACGATCGTGCTCGGCGACGTGCGCAGCCACACACTGCTTGAAGCGTTCCATACCTCGGGACAGCTGGCGCAAGCTCCGGCCACGCTGGATCTGCCACAGCTG
>JAFAYS010000858.1 GCA_019240175.1 Chloroflexota bacterium
GTCCCACCGCCAGAAAAAGCTGAGTCTCGCGGCGCATCGCCTGTAGCTCGAAGCAGAGTGTTTGAACAATACCGATCAGCAGGCAGCCGACCAGATTAATGATCAGTGTGCCAAGCGGAAAGTCCAGCGCCAGATGAGTTTTGCTCCACTCGCCGATCCCAAAGCGGGCCAGCACGCCGAGGATTGCGCCGGCGGCGATGACCAGCTGGTGCGAGGGCGATGTTTCCTGCGGGCGTGGCGCGGCGCGGTCTTGAACCTGCCGATCGAGCGTGGGTGTGGTCATGCGTATCATCCTTGTTTCTAAATTATAATAGGCATCAGGAGGCACGAGGCTTTGCAAACGCCTCGTAGACACGCATGACAGAACAATCGAATCGATCATTGTTGATCACGGGCGGCACCGGCGGCCTGGGCACGGCTGTTGTCCGGCGGCTGAGCGCGGAATATACCTGCTACGTGCTGTATCGCTCGGAGCAAGCGTGGCAGGCACTGACCGAGGAAGTAGGAGCCAGCCAGCGCTTACATGGGCTCAAGGCCGATCTGGCCGACGCCGACGCGGTACGGCGCAGCGTGGAGCAGATCCGCGCTACATCCGGGCCGCTGTATGGCCTGGTGCATCTGGCAGGCGGCTTTGAGATGGGCTCGGTACAGGAGACGACGCTCGAAAGCTGGAATAATCTGCTGACCAGCAATCTGACCGGCGCGTTTACGGCGATCCAGGCGGTGCTGCCGCAGCTGCGCGAGCAGAACACGGGCCGGATCATCACGATCGGCTCGTCGACGGTGGCGGGACGGCCAGGCGGCCTGGCTGGCTATGTGGTCTCCAAGGCCGGGCTGAATGCGCTGACCGAGGTTGTGGCCAACGAGCTGAAGGATACGCGCGTCACGGCCAATATTCTGCTGCTGGGTTCGCTGGCCACGCCGCCAATGTTGCAGCATATGAGCGGCGAGCAGCTAGTGCCGCTTGAGCGCGTCGCCGATACGATCGCATTTTTGCTGAGCGATACCGCCGCCAATATTTCGGGCGCGAGCATTCCGGTGATTGTGACAGGCCAGAGCTGATGGGTACGGATGCTCATCCGCTGCGGGTCGCGTTTCTGGACTCGTGGCTGCAAACGGCGATGGAGGGCAGCGGCACCGCCGTCGGCATCACGGGCTTGGAGCAGGGCCTACAGCAGCGCGGCCATCAGGTGGAGCGGATCGCGCCGGCACCGGATCGACTCTCGATCACGCTGCGCCGGCTACTTTTCAATCTCAGGCTGCCGCAGACTCTGCGCGGCGCAGCGTATCATCTGGTGGTCGGCTTCGATTTCGATGGCGTCTGGCTGCGGCGTGGTCGCTGGCCTTACGTCTGCTCGATCAAGGGCATCATCGCTGAAGAATTGAAGCACGAGCAGGGCTTTATTCGCGCGCTTTTCACGGTGCTGTCGCGGCTTGAGGGCGCGAACGCGCGGCGCTCGGATCGCGTGGTGACGACCAGCGAGTATTGTCGCCAGAAGATCGCCGAGCACTACGGCGTGCCGCGTGAGCGGATCGGGATTGTGCCTGAGGGCATCGACGTGGAGTTCTGGCAGACGGCGCTGGCGCAAACATCGCCGCGCAGCGATTATCGCCCGACGATTCTATGCGTCGCACGGCACTACCCGCGCAAGCACGTCAACGATCTGCTGCGCGCCTTCGCGCTGATCCGGCGCTACGCTCCCGACGCGCAGCTGCGAATCGTCGGCGATGGGCCGGAGCATCAAAATCTGATCGCGCTGGCACATGAGCTCGAGATCGCCGACACCGTGACGTTGCTTGGCGCGATCCCCGATGCCGAGGTCAAAGCCGAGTACGCGCACGCCGATATTTTCTGTCTGCCGAGCGTGCAGGAAGGTTTCGGGATCGTCTTTTTGGAGGCGATGGCAGCCGGACTGCCGGTGGTCTCGACGACAGCGGCGGCGATCCCTGAGGTGGTGGTGCACGGCAAGACCGGCATTCTGATCCCGCCCGGCGATGTAACGAGTATCGCGGGCGCGCTGCTGGTACTGCTTTCCGACGTGGAGTTGCGCGAGCAGTACGGCCAGGCCGGGCGTGAGCGCGTCGCGCGCTACGATTGGACGCGTGTCACCGAGACGTTTTTGCGCGAGATCGCGCCGCTGATCTGAGGCGGCGATTCCGCGCTCAACCATCCAAAAACCAGGAGCAGCATATGAACAACGAGACGATCGAGCAGCAGCTAGGCGAGCTGAGCGGCTGGAGCTACACCGACGGCATGATCCGCAAAACCTACACCTTCAAGAACTTTGTCGAGGCGACCGCCTGGACGGTGCATGTGGC
>JAFAYS010000888.1 GCA_019240175.1 Chloroflexota bacterium
CCGCGCATGCTCAGCCGCGAAGAAGCGATCGCCGAGCTGGTGGTGCGCTACTTCCGCAGCCACGGCCCGGCCACGATCCAGGATTTCATGTGGTGGTCGGGGCTGACCATGGCTGAGGCGCGGCCCGGCCTGGAAGCCGTGCAGTCGCAGCTGCTCAGCGAGACGATCGACGGCAAGACCTACTGGTGGACCGACGCGACGCCCAGCGCGGAAGCACACTCGCCCGCGCTGCATCTGCTGCCGCCCTTTGACGAGTACCTGGTGAGCTACAAAGATCGCAGCCCGTCATTGGAGCCGCAGAATACCTTTGTGGCCGCGCCGGAGCGGCATCTCGGCTCGATCATCGTGATCGACGGGCGTGTGGTCGGCACCTGGAAGCGGACGTTCAAGAAAGATGCGGTGACGATCGTGGCGACCTGTGGCCGGGAGCTGACCGACGAGGAGCGCGCGGCGTTTGAAGCGGCGGCGCGGCGCTACGCGGAGTTTGTTGGCATGCCCACGCTGCACACGAGCATCGACATGACCTGAGCGCGATCGAGATCGGTAACAAGTTACGTAGTTCTGCCGATGACGCTGGGCGGCGGACTACGTATGCTAGGGCGAGCGTTATCTAGGTCGTAACAGGAGATCCATCATGCTTGCGCGTCGATCCACCCCTCTGTTCGTGCTCGCCCTGGCTTTGCTCGGCGTCTTGTCGGTCGCCACGCCCGCCGCTGTTGTGACGGCGCAATCCGCCTGCTATACGCTGACGTTGTACGCGCATCCTTACGGCGGCATTCTGCCCAGCCCAGCGCCGAACTGCGGCGGCAGCTCCTACACCGCCGGCACGGTCGTCTCGCTGCAAGCGCGCTATGCCTCGTGTATGACCTTCGCCGGCTGGACCGGCGATGCCAGCGGCACCAGCAGCTCTACGTCGATCGTGATGGACCGCGCGAAATCGGTCGGCATGACGCTGACCCGCGTTGGATATTGGTGCTAGGCGCGGCCTGAAGCGTTCGATCCCAAAGAGTAAACTGGTTCTCTATCACAGCTGCGGCGGCACGATCAACGTGCCGCCGTTCGTGTTGTTTCGATTAATCGAAGTCAAATAGCTCTTCGAGGAAGCTGTCGCGTTTCTTTTTGCGGCGGTAGTCGTCGTCGTGGTGGCGTTGTGGATAGGCCGGGTAGTTGCGATCATACTGCTGGTTCGGGTACTGCGTGGAGCGTCCCTGCTGCTGGGTGGCGCGCTCAATGATTTTGTCGAGCTCGCCGCGATCGAGCCATACGCCGCGACAGGCCGGGCAATACTCGACCTCGATGCCCTGACGCTCGCTCATTTGCAGCGGAACGTCGCGGCAGCTGGGGCACACCATCGATCGGGTGGCTGGCCGCTGCTGGTGCGCCTGCTGATACGGCTGCGAGTAGGACGCGGACTCGCCGGCGCGCGCCTGGGAAGGCGGCTGTGAGTAGGCCGCGGGCGGGCTGCCCACGCGCTGGCCGCACTCGGTACAAAACTCGGCCTGCTGAGGCAACGGTGTGCCACAGCTTGAACACACTTTCCCCGCCAGATGTGTCGTCGCGCCGGTTGCCGGCAGCAGCGATGCGCCGCAGTTGCTACAGAAGCGGTCATCAAACGAATTTCTGGTGCCACACGCTGGACAATTGATCGTTTCTGCCATGCTGTTCTCCACGGCTATGCTTCACCGATAATTCTACGTTCATCATACCATGGCGCTTAGGCCGCGCTCCACGCGCCCTTGGCTGGCTGTCCAAACCTTGCTACCCCTCGATCAATGCTACAATCGTGAGCATAACAGAGCCAAGACAGGAGCAGGAGCTATGCCACTTCGGATTGTTCAAGTCGGGATGGGCAATTGGGGCCGCGATTGGGCCAGAATGTTGTCGCGGCAGTCCGGTCTGGTCGAGACCGTCGGCTGCGTCGATGTGGAGCCCGGCATGTTGCAGCGGCTTCAGACGGATGTCGGCATCAGCTCCGGCGCGTGTTTTTCCTCGCTGAGCGCGGCGCTAGAGGCCGTCGACGCCGAGGCGGTGCTGGTCACCACGGCGCTGGGCGGTCATGTGCCGGTGGTGCTGGCCGCGCTTGAGGCCGGCAAGCATGTGCTGGTGGAAAAGCCGTTCGCGCCGTCGCTGGTGGAGGCGCAGCAGGCCGTAGATCTGGCGGCAGCGCAGGGCCGCGTGCTGATGGTCAGCCAGAACTATCGCTTTTATCCGGCGGCACAGACGGCGGCGCGGCTGATCCGCGAAGGATCGCTGGGGCCGATCAGCGCCGTGAGCATCCGCTTTCGCAAGTATGCCAACACGCAGCCGCCGGGCAACCACACGCACTACACCATCCAACATCCGCTACTGATGGACATGTCGATCCATCACTTCGATCTGATGCGCTTCGTGCTGAATCAAGAGCCGCAGCTGGTGAGCTGCCACGCCTGGAATCCGCCGTGGAGCAACTTTGTCGATCCCGCCGCCGCCATCGCCACGATCACCTTCGACGGCGGCGCGGTCGTCGATTATCAGGGCAGCTGGGTCAGCACCGCCGCGCCGACAACCTGGGCCGGCGACTGGCAGATCGAGTGCGCCGAGGGCGTGCTTAGCTGGACTGGTCGCAACGATACCACGCTGGAAGCCGACGCGGTGACGATCCAGCAGCGTGGCAAGCGCGCGCGGCGTGTGCTGCTGCCCGAGATGCCCTACTTCGATCGGGCGGGCGCGCTGGCCGCGTTTGCCGAGGCTATTCGCACCGGCAGCGAGCCGTCGTCGAGTGGTCGGGACAATCGCGGCAGTCTGGCGCTGATGTTCGCGGCGATCGAGTCGGCGGCCAGCGGACGACCGCAGGCGGTTCACTCGTTTCTCCCGACGACGC
>JAFAYS010000971.1 GCA_019240175.1 Chloroflexota bacterium
GGCCTATACTCAGCGCATCGATCATCATTTTCGCGGCTGAATCAACTTCTCGGCCTAGCAGCTAGTGCAGGAGGACGGTCACAATGAGCGAACATGTTTACAAAGTTGTCGAACTGGTGGGTTCCTCCCGAAACAGCATCGAAGAAGCAGTCAACAACGCCCTAACACAAGCCTCGCAAACCATCCGCAATATGCGCTGGTTCGAAGTCGTGGAGACGCGCGGCTACATCGAGGAGGGCGGCGTCGCCTACTGGCAAGTGACGATCAAACTCGGCTTCACCGTCGATCCCCAAGGCGCATAACGATCCTGCCGGGCACGCCGATGTGCGCCTCTGCTCCTCGGCGTGCCACCGAAACACACGGTAACGGTTCAGTCCACGCTCCCCAATCCTCTTTCAGCCAACTATCACACACCTATCTGCTGGCACAGCACGATCCGAAGGTACACTCTTGGACATCGAAGCTTTATGTGCAGAAGAGGTAGGTCCAATGCTCAATCACTACCAACGACTGACTCTTGGAATTGTCCTGATGGTCAACCTGGCGGCAGTTACCTACAGCGGCCTAGTCGTGTGGCTTAGCGCAAGCTGGATGCTTAACGACCACATCGCCGCGACCATGCCGAGCTGGGGCTGGATCGTTGTAGCGCTTCAGCGCGCCGCATCGGGAGTCGTGCTGGCGCTGCTGGTTGGCGTAGTTCTCTTTGGGGTCAACGCCCTGCTCCTGCGGCTGGCCCGCATCTCGTCCTGGCGTATTCCGCTGATGAGCGCCGGCATGGCGACTGCGATCGTCAGCGGCGTAGCCATTGTAGGCAGCGTCCTGTTCGCGCTCACCAAACCATTTATGTAGTATTCAGGTGCCTGGCACTGTCACGAAGTAGAGCAAGAGCACATAGCTCATTGTGACAACACGTGTCTCACGCAGATGCTATGCTTGCTGCAATCACAACCTGCCAGGAGGAGTTATGGGCAAGGTTCTGCTCGATATGGCGATCTCACTTGACGGATTTATCGGCAGGTTAGACGACGAGGATGCTGGCCTCTACGATTGGTACTTCGCACCCGAGGACGAGGCGGCCGCCGTGAAAGACGAGCTGGTCGAATCAACCGGGGCGATGATCCTGGGGCGGCGCTGCTTTGGCGACGATCCCGACGGCTTTGACACACCATACAAGATCCCGCATTTCGTGCTGACTCACACCGCGCGCGAAACCATCGATCGCGACGGCATGCAGTTTATCTTCGTTACCGACGGCATCGAGCGTGCGCTGGACCTTGCTCAAGCCGCAGCGGGCGACAAGCTGGTCTGCGTGGCGGGCGGCGCGCAAACGGCGCAGCAGTTCATCCGCGCCGGACTGATCGACGAGATCCAGCTGCATCTGGTGCCGATCCTGCTGGGCGACGGTAAACGCCTTTTCGATCAAACCGGCGCGGATGTCCTGAAGCTAGAGCGCACGCGCGTGATCGAGGGCCAGGGTGTGACGCATCTACGCTTTCGCACGGTCCGCAGCGCCTGAGATGCTATAATCGATCCCGCGTTTGGTTTATATGAAAGGACCTGCTACTTCTCGATGCGCCTACCACCTAAGCTCACCGACGCCGCCATCCGCGCGGCGGTACTCTCGCACTACAACCTGGCGATCACGACGCTGACATTTCTGCCGATCGGCAATGATCTCTTGTCGTTTGTGTACCGCGCCGAGGCCAGCGACGGGCGGAGCTATCTGCTGAAGCTGCGCGCCGAGCAGGGATTCCGCGCGCCGAGCCTGCTCATTCCACGCTTCTACTACGAGCAAGGCGTGCCGCATATTGTCGCGCCGGTGCCGACGAGTGACCAGCGCTTGTGGGTGCCGATGGGCAATTTTGCGCTGATGCTCTACCCGTTCCTCGACGCGCGCACCGCCGCAGCTGCGGGATTGTCGGAGCAGCACTGGCATGAGCTGGGCGCGACCATGCAGCAGGTTCACACCAGCCCACTACCGCCTGAGCTACAGCAGATGCTGCGGCGCGAAACGTTTATTCCCTGGCGGCGTGAGCTGCTGGACGAGATCGAAGCAAAGATTGTCAGGAACGAGGTGAGCGGTCCCGCCCAGCAGGAGCTGAGCGCGTTCTGGCGAGCGCATCAGGACCAGATTCAGGCTGTGATCGCGCGCGCCGACACACTGAGCGCTCAGCTGCGCCAGGCCGATCTTACACCCGCGCTGTGTCACGCCGATCTGCACACCTGGAATATTCTGCTCGACACTGAGCGGCAGGTCTGGCTTATCGACTGGGATGAGATCATTCTGGCACCCAAAGAGCGCGACCTGATGTTTGTGATCGGCGGGATTGGGCGCGATCTCGTCAGCGCACGTGAGACGGAGTGCTTTTTGCAGGGCTACGGCGATCCCGCGATCGACTGGCGGGCGCTAACCTATTACCGCTACGCCTGGGCTGTACAAGACATGGCAGCCTACGCCGAAGAAGTTTTTTTGCCCAATCACCCTGAGGAAGCGCGCGCCGACGCCGTGCGCGGCTTTATCGCCCAGTTTGAGCCCGGCAACATCGTGGAGATCGCCAGCGCCTCCGACGAGCACCTGCGCTAGCCGCGCAGCCCTACCTTATGTCGCGTCGTCTTCGGCGTCGGTGAGCACGCCGAGCCGCCGGCCCATAGGACTCAGCGCCGCGCGCGGACTGTTGTCGATCGGCAGAATCTTCAGCTCACCGGCGGATGTGCGCACCAGCGCCTCGATTGTTTGAAAGCCGGCTTTGAGAATGCCGCTCCGTGAGGCAACATTGTCGGCGGTGTGGCCGATCCAGAAGCGCTGCGCCGCCGGCTGCTCCTGCTCGACGATCGCCTGCAGCAACCGCGGATACACGCCGCAGCCGCGCCACTCCGGCAGCGTGACAAAATCCCACAGATAACGATT
>JAFAYS010000973.1 GCA_019240175.1 Chloroflexota bacterium
CATGGCACGGACGGCGTTTCTGGGCCATTCTTACGTTGATCGGGCTGCTCCTGCCGTTGATCGCCGCCTGTGGTGGTGTTACCAACGCACCGCCCGAGCCAAGCACAACCACTGCCGCCGCATCCGCCAGCCCTTCTGCGGCGGCGACGACCGCGCCCGCGACAACGACTACCGAGGCGACAACTGCGCCATCAGATACGGCCAGCGCAACGGCGACTGCAGCACCCGCCGAGACGGCTGCGCCATCGGCGACGGCTGCGCCACAAGGCACTGCTAGCGCAGAAAACGCGAATATTCCTGATCAGCTTGAGTATGGCGCGGCGGCCCAGCTCTACTACACCGACGCCGCCCGCGTCATGAAGCTGGCCGAGATCGCCGGTCTGGACTGGGTGCGCCAGCAGGTGCCGTGGAAAGATACCGAAGTGCCGGATCGTACCTTTGGCTTCCAGGAGTTGGACAAGGTCGTCGATACGGTGGCGGCCAGCAACCGCAAGCTGCTGCTGAGCGTCGCTAAATCGCCGGATTGGGCCACAGGCCGCCCTGGCGACAACGGCCTGCCGCAGAATAAAGAAGATTTTGGTCGTTTCGTCGAAGAGCTGGCCAGGCATTACAAGGGCAAAGTCCACGCGATCGAGATCTGGAACGAGCAAAACCTGGCCGTCGAGAACGGCGGACGCGTCACCGAGGCCGATGCTGGGCGCTTCGTCGAGATGCTCAAAGAAGCCTACACGCGCATCAAAGCCGTCGATCCGTCGATCGTCGTCGTCGTCGGCGCGCTTTCCTCGACCGGCGTCACCGAGGTCAACACCGCCGTCGACGACATCACCTACTACAAGGCGATGTACACCTACAACAACGGCGAGATCAAGGACTACATGGACGCGCAGGGCTTCCACCCGGCGACGGCGCTCAATCCGCCGGATGCGCTCTGGCCGGATCAGCCCGGCCCTGGTCCAGGCTGGCAGGATAGCCGCACGCATTACTTCCGCCACATCGAGGACGTGCGCCAGGTGATGGTCGACAACGGTTTGGCCGACAAGCAGATCTGGATCACCGAGATGGGCTGGGCGACGCAGAACAACTCGCCCGGCTACGAGTACGGCAACTCGATCTCGTTCGAGCAACAGGCGGAATACCTGGAAGGTGCGCTTTTCCGCACCAAGACGCAGTACCAGGATTTTGTCGGCGTGGTTTTCATCTGGAACCTGAACTTCGCCGTCACCTGGGGCTCGGCGGGCAACGAGCTGCACGAGCAGGCCTCGTTCGGCATCTTAAATCCGGACTGGAGCCCGCGCCCGGCATTCACCGCGATCCAGGGCTTTATCAACGCCGAGCGACGCGGCGGCCAGTAGTTTCGAACTTTCAAGCCAACAGCAAAGACCCGCCGAGCTGATCGGCGGGTCTTGTGGTTTAACGATGGGTTGGCGGCCTGAGCTACAACACGCCTCTGGTCTTCAGCTCCAAATATTTGTTGATCACGGCGACCGAAAGCTTATCGGCGGGCACGTCGAGGGTGAGCACACCGGCGCGATTCAGCGTGTCCAGAATAATCCGGCGCTCGTCGAGCAACTGCTCGGCCACGGCGCGCTGGTACGCATCGATCGAGGAGCCCGGCTGCTGTGCGGCGATCCGCGTGATGTTGGGATCGTTCATGATCACCAGTAGCGGCAGATGATGCTGGGCTAGCCGGGCCATGTAGGCGATCAGTGGCTGCGCGGCGTCGAGCGTGACCAGATCGCTGAAGACCACGATCAGTGAGCGGCGCTTGTTCTTAACGCTGAGATAGCCCAGCCCTCGACTGTAATCCGCCTCGACCGGCTGCGACTGGATGTTGTACAGCAGTTCCAGCATGGTGTAGAACTGGCTGCGGCCTTTGTGCGGCGCGAGATACACGCCCACATCGTCGGCGAAGGTCAGCATACCGATCTGATCGCCGCGTAGGGTTGCGACGTAGCTCGTGAGCAGCGCCGCATTGATCGCGTAGTCCAGCTTCTGGATATCGCCGATCGGTGGGCGCATAAGCCGTCCCGTGTCGAGGACACAGACCACATGCTGCGAGCGCTCGGTCTCGTACTCGATCGCCGTCAGCTTGTTGCGCCGCGCCGTCGCGCGCCAGTTGATGCGCCGAAACTCGTCGTCGGGCGTGTAGTCGCGCAAACGCTCAAACTCGCTGCCGGAGCCGAAGACCTTGGCGTTGCGCAGCCCCAGCTCAGTCAGCAGACCTTTGCGCGCCAGCAGATCGTACTTGCGCACGTCGAGCACGTTGGGATAAACCCGCACGGCGTCGGCGGTGGGATAGCGCGCCTGGCGCAGAAACGTGCCCAGCGTCGAGCGATAGCGCAGATTGGTGTCGCTCCACTGGTAGTCGCCGCGCTGCACCGGCGTGACATGGTAGCGCGTCTCGACGCTGTCCAGCGCCGGAATCCTTCCGTCCAGCAGATCCTGGTCGGCGCGGAACTGGTACGGATACTCGTCGCGCAGCTTGAAGCGCACGGCGCGCGGGCTGGCGTTTTC
>JAFAYS010000987.1 GCA_019240175.1 Chloroflexota bacterium
ACGATAAAATCGCAGTCGGCAACCGCAGCAATATCCGTCGCAAAGCGCGTGCGCTCCGCCACGTCGCTGGCTGCAACACGCGGCAGCGACTTGTTCATCAGCGGCGCGAAGCGCACAGTCTTGGCTACTTCGGCGCGGCTGTGCTCCAACACTTCGTCGGAGGTGTCGATCAGCACCGCCTGCATGCCACGCAGCACCACATCGACCGCTAGACCCGTGCCCATTGTTCCCGCGCCAATAATTCCGATCCGCTTGTAGGCCGTATTCTCGCCTGAATCCATTGATAGCGCTCCTTAACCTCAGTCTTGAATTGGAGTATGGAGAAGGGATGGCCGCTTTCACCAAGGTTTTGAATTGTAGTATGGAGAAGGAATGGCCGCTTTCACCAAATGTTAACCAGAGGTCGTCGCTATGATACTCGCGATCGCCGCTAGCGACAACTACTACGCATAGTAGGATCATAACCTTTCGCGCGACCTTTTGCCTCATTTTGGGGGTAGGACCCGGCGTTTGCGCTTGAGCGTTTTCGGAAGTAGGGATATGATAGTGGGAGGGCACATTGCCGCTTGTGAAAGGAGGATGATCACCCGCACTCGCACTCCACATCGTCGGGTGTATAGAAGACCGCAATGATCGTTCTCAATCTCGCCGTCGTGTTTGAGAAGGCGGTCAGCCGTAAAGAGTCGGTTTTTGTAGCGTAGAGCTTTCTCTGCTACGTCCTCAAGGAGGAGCAATGAAACGGTTTATTCATCTTGCCGCTGTCTGCTCGCTGATGCTCGTTATGATCGTCGGCTGTGGCAGTGGCGGAACCGGAAACACAACAGATTCACAGGGAACGTCGGCGACGGCGGGTGCCTCGGGTGCCGCCGGCAGCGAAGGTTCGGCGGGTGCCGCAACTGACAAAACTGTTGGTGTCGCAGTGTACAAGTTCGACGACACCTTTATGACCGCAGTGCGCGGCGCGATCCAGACTGCCGCCGAAGGCAAGATCAAAGTCGACGTCGTGGACAGCCAGAACGCGCAGCCCACGCAGAACGAGCAGGTCGATCTGTTCGTCTCCAAGAGCTACGCGGCGATGGCGATCAACCCCGTCGACCGCACGGCGGCGGCTTCGGTGCTCGACAAAGCCAAGGCCGCCAATATCCCGGTCGTCTTCTTCAACCGCGAGCCGCTGGCTGAGGACATGGCGAAGTGGGACAAGGTCTACTACGTGGGCGCGAAGGCCGAAGAGTCCGGCACGCTTCAGGGCCAGATCGCCGTTGATTACTGGAAGGCGCATCCTGAGGCCGACCGGAACGGCGACGGTGTGATCCAGTACGTGATGCTCACGGGCGAGCCGGGCCACCAGGACGCCGAGCTGCGCACCGAGTACTCGGTCAAGGCGATCACCGACGCGGGTCTGAAGGTCGAAAAAGTGGCCGAAGATACCGCCATGTGGGATCGTGTGCAGGGCCAGGACAAGATGTCGTCGATCCTGGGCGCTCAGGGCGACAAGATCGAGCTGGTGCTGGCCAACAACGACGACATGGCGCTCGGCGCGATCGAGGCGTTGAAGGCGGCTGGCTACTTCACCGGCGATAAGGTCATGCCGGTGGTTGGCGTGGACGCAACGGCTCCCGCGTTGGAGGCCCTCAAGGCCAAGACGCTGGTCGGTACGGTGCTGAACGACGCCGAGAACCAGGGCAAGGCTACACTGAACCTGGCGCTGGTGCTGGCTCAGGGCCAGGCTCCGACCAAGGAGAACGTCGGCTACGACATCACCGACGGTAAGTACGTCTGGGTTCCCTACAAGAAGGTCACGGAAGCTCCCTAGGATCTGACCGCGACGGTGGAGGGTGTGGATCTTGCTCCACACCCTCTTTTTCAACACTTGTTAGGGTAGAGCCATGAGTATACAGAACGACTATGTGCTGGAAATGCGCAATATCACCAAGGCATTTCCGGGAGTCAAAGCGCTCGACGATGTGATGCTCCGCGTGCGACCCGGCACGGTCCATGCGCTGATGGGCGAGAACGGCGCAGGCAAATCGACGCTGATGAAAATCTTGTTTGGGATGTATTCGGCGGACTCTGGCGAGCTTCTGCTGAACGGGCAGCCGGTACGCTTCGATAATCCCCGGCAGGCGCTGGATGCCGGCATCTCGATGATCCACCAGGAGTTGCATCCGATCCCGCATCGCAATGTGATGGAGAACATGTGGCTGGGCCGCTACCCGCAACGCAGGTTCGGGCCGCTCAGCTTTGTCGATCACGCCAAAATGTACGCCGATACCAAGCGCCTGCTCGACGATTTGCAGATGGAGATCGATCCCGAGACGCGTGTCGGCGATCTGTCGGTCTCGCATATTCAGTCGATGGAAGTGGCTAAGGCGGTCTCGTATAACTCCAAAATTATTATCATGGACGAGCCGACCTCGTCGCTGACCGAGAGCGAGGTGGCGCATCTTTTCCGGATCATCAACCGGCTGCGCAGCCAGGGCGTGGCGATTATTTATATCTCCCACAAAATGGAAGAGATTCTTAAGATCGCCGACGAAGTCTCGATCATGCGTGACGGCAAACATGTCGGCACGTGGGCGTCGAACGAGCTGACGACCAATCTGATCATCAGCCGCATGGTCGGTCGCGATCTGACCAATCTCTACCCTGAAAAGACCAACACGCCCGCCGATGTGCTGATGCAAGTCGAGGGGCTGACCTCGCCGCTGCCCAAGGGTTTTAAAAATGTTTCTTTTGCGCTGCGTCGAGGCGAGATCCTTGGCATTGGCGGCCTCGTGGGAGCACAGCGTACGGAGCTGGTCGAGGCGATCTTTGGGCTGCGCTTAATGGAGGCGGGCCGGATTGTGATCAACGACCATGCTGTAACGATCGGCTCGCCGGTCGACGCCAAGCGCCATAAGATCGCGCTGCTGACCGAGGATCGCCGCGCCACGGGTATCTTTCCGATCATGTCGGTCCACGACAACACGATCATCGCCAATCTGCGCCACTACGCTAACTGGCTGGGCCTGATCGATTACGCCGAGGCGCGCAAAGATGTCGACGAGAACGTGTCGCGGCTGCGCGTCAAAACGCCCACGGTCCGCACGCCGATCCGCGATCTTTCGGGCGGCAATCAGCAGAAGGTTTTGCTGGCGCGCTGGCTGCTCACCGAGCCCGAGGTCTTGATTCTGGACGAGCCGACGCGCGGCATCGATGTGGGCGCCAAGTATGAGATTTATGCGCTGATGATTGAGCTGGCGCGGCGCGGCAAAGGCGTGATCATGATCTCATCGGAAATGCCCGAGCTGCTGGGCATCTCCGACCGCATTCTGGTGATGTGCGAGGGACGAGTCTCAGGGATTTTAGATCGCCAGGAAGCCGACCAAGAAAAGATTATGCAGCTGGCGACGCAGTTTATGGAACCCGTTGCTTCTTCATAGAGGAGGAACCTCGATGGCTTTCCCGGAAAGCACAACTCCGCGCTCTAGACAGATGCCCGATAGCGCAGCGATTCGCGGCTTTGTGTCGCGCAACGCGATCTATTTTGTGCTGGTGCTGCTGGTGCTCGGCATTACACTTCAAGATCCTAATTTTCTCTCACTCGGTACGCTGCGCAACATTTTGCTGAACACCGCCACGCGCACAATTATTGCGCTAGGCATCGGCGGTATTCTGATCACGGGCGGCGTGGATCTTTCAGCCGGTCGCATGGTTGGTCTGGCGGCGGTGCTTTCGGCCTCGCTGCTGCAAACGCCGGAGTACAGTCGGCGCTTCTTCCCGGATCTGCCGCAGCTGCCGCTGATTCTACCCTTCCTGCTGCCGATTGCGGTCGCTCTGATCCTGGGCAGCATCAACGGCCTGATCGTGGCGCGGCTGCATGTGCCGCCGTTTATTACCACGCTCGGCATGGCGGTGATCGTGTACGGCATGAACTCGCTCTACTTCGATCTGCCGCCCAACAACTCGCAGCCGATTGGCGGCCTGCGTACCGATTTTACACGCGTTGGCACCGGCGCGATCGGCAGCGGGAATGCCTCGATCCCGTATATCGTGATCATCGCGGTGATCGTTGCGGCGCTGGTGTGGGTGTTATACAACAAAACCACGCTGGGCAAGAATATGTATGCGATCGGAGGGAACCTGGAGGCGGCCAAGGTTTCCGGCATCAATGTGACCGCCAACCTGATCTTTATCTACGCGCTGGCGGCCTCGCTGTACGCGTTTGGCGGCGTGCTTGAGGCGGCGCGTACGGGAGGCGCGACCAATAACTACGGCGTCAACTACGAGCTTGACGCGATCGCGGCCTGCGTGGTCGGCGGCGTCTCCACGACTGGCGGCGTCGGCACGGTGCCCGGCATTCTGGCCGGTGTGCTGATCTTCGGCGTGATCAACTACGGCCTGACGTTTATTGGCGTCAATCCCTACTGGCAGCAGATCATCAAGGGCTTGATCATCGTCGTGGCCGTGGCCTTCGATATCGCCAAGTATTATCGCCGCAAGTAGTTTTCCGCGCATCCCTGGGTGAGCGGCTGTTCTTCGCAGCTGCTTGCCCGGCGCGGTGTGGTTTTTGATCCCGGCGTGCGATCCTGCTAGAATGTCTACTAGACATATGCTTGGGGAGATTCCGTTGCGTCGTTTAGCTCTTGTGCTCGTGTTGGTTCTGCTCGTCATCGGTGCGAGCTTGTTTATTCCGGCGGTGCGTGGTCGCGTGCGAGCGATCATCCGGCCTGAGCCGCCCGCCCAGATTACGCCGCTTGCGCTGTCGGTTCCTGCGCCCGCAGCAACCTCACGCCCGCGCCCAACGCCGACCAGCACCGCGATTGCCGCGACGCCAACTGCTGTAGCAACTGAGAATCTACCGCCGCCAACTGTTGCGCTGAGCGCTACGCCCACAACGAATCCG
>JAFAYS010001043.1 GCA_019240175.1 Chloroflexota bacterium
GCCTCGTCGCTGCCCGCCTGGATCGTGCTGTCGCTGGCGATCATCACCAACATGGGCGTCGGCGCGATGATTCTGGTGCTGGCCTATAGCGTGGCCTATCAGGGCGCGCTGCTGCCGGATCGCATCGTCAAGCAGGATTTTATTCGCTGGCTGCTGGTCGGGCCGCTGGTCGGCGTTTCGGTGATCATCTGCTTTCAGGTGCTGCCGCTCTTCGAGAATGTGCTGGGCCTGCCGCGCGACACGATCATCACCTTTGGCGTGATGATCTTCACTGTGGTGATCCCGAACTTGATCGATTATATCCGGCCCCGGCTGGAAAATCTGCTGCTGTGGCAAGATCGCGATCAGCTTCAGCTGCTGCGGCGCTTCGATCGCAAGGCGTTTACGCGCACGGATCTGCGCCATCTGCTGGAAAATACGCTGGTGACGATCTGCGGCGCGATGCGGGCGGAGTGCGGCTTTGTGGCCTCGCCCGAAGGCGACAGCGCAGTTGTCAAGGCGTCGGTGGGGCCGCGTCACGAGATCAAGCATTTTTTCAGCGAGCACAAGCTGCCGGATATGCTTGAGCAGTCGCGGGCGCTGCCGTCGCGCAAGCATGGCGCGGTGCCCGAAGAGATCAACTTTCTGCCGATCGACGGCTACTGCATTCTGCCGCTGCACTCTTCGAACGGCACGTTTCTGGGCGTGGTCGGCGTGGCCTGTCCGCCGTCGGGCACGACGCTTGAAGTACGGCGACTGATCGGCGTGCTGGCGCATCAGATGGAGCTGGCGCTGGAAAATGTGCAGCTGCAAGAGCGGATCTACGCCACGCTGCAAGGCATGACGCCCGAGATGCAGTCGCTGCAGCAGATGGCCTCGCATCTTGAGCATATCTCGCCGGCCACGCTGGATCAGATCGACGCCGACGTGGCGATGCTGCCCAACTTCGATCAGCTGGTGCAGGATGCACTCAAGCACTACTGGGGCGGCCCCAAGCTTTCGGAAAGCCCGCTGCTGGGGCTGCGCTCGGTGCGCAACACGCTCAACGAGACCGGCAGCTCGACCAAGGCGCTACAGCTGGTGCTGCGTCGAGCGATCGAAAATCTGCGTCCCGACGAGCAGCTAGAGCCGACGGCGCAGGAGTGGGTGCTGTACAACATTTTGCATCTGCGCTTTCTTCAAGGGCTGCGTATCCGCGAGATCGTGCTGAAGCTGGCGATGAGCGAGTCGGATTTTTACCGGAAGCAGCGCGTGGCGGTTGAAGAGGTCGCGCGCCAACTGGCGCTGATGGAAGAGCATGAACGTCGCTAACGAGGAGCAGGATGTATGATCGGTGCCAGATGTGAAGGCTGCCCGTCTGGGGCGTGGTGGCTATGACAGTGCAGATGTTGATGATCGGCGATTGTACGCTCGCTACCAGCTACATGCCCACCCGTCACCGCAACGAGCAGGCGCTGACCGCCAAACTGCGCGAGCTGTATCCCGACGATGCCTACACGGTGATCAACGAGGGCCTCGACGGCGAGTCGATCGGCAAGTTCTTGAAGCGCTACGAGCGCACCATGCGCCGCTATGCTCCGCCCGACTATGTGCTGGTGCGCTACGGCGTCAACGATCGCCGCGAGTATGGCGTGGATGGCTTTCGCGACGCGTTGACCCAGCTATGCGAGCGGTTACAGTCGGATCTGCCGCGCGCCCGCATTCTGCTTGAGACCGGCGTGTATGTAGACTATCCCGCGCACTACGAGTTCGATCGCAACACTGTGCTCCAGCCGATCTACGAGACGATCCGCGAGACCGCGCAGCGCTATAACATGCCGGTTGTGGATGTGTATGAGCGCATGCGGCGCGAGACCGAGCAGGGCAATTGGGATCTGCGCGTGCGCGGCTATGGCGTGGTCGACGAAGATATTCCGGTGCTGGGCGCGGGCCAGGATCATCTGCATGCGGGCGATGTGCGCTGGTGGACCAATATTCATCCCAATCCAACCGGCATCGCTGTGATCGCTGACGAGGAAGCGCAGGTGCTCAAGCGCCACTGGCCCGACACGCTGCGGTTTTGATCCCTGTGTTTGTACAATTTCATCGGGAACACAGAGCCAATGACACGCACCTATTATTATCTATGGTACCGCCTGGATCACCGTGACGGGTATCTGCTCTGGTTCTCGAACGACGTCGATGGCCTGATAACCACGCCCGACGGTATGGTGCCGAGCTTTGGCGCTCTGCCAGGCTTGCAGGCCTATGCGAGTCTGGCGCAGCTCGACCTGCAAGAGGATGCATTCCTGCTCTATGATCTAGATGTCGTCGCCGCCTGGCTGCGCCAGCCGCTTGAGACGGAGCTAGACGCGGAAGAGTTGCTTAACGCTTGGAATCTGTTTACCGATCTGGCCGCTTCGGTCAATAGCAGTTTCGAGGAAAATCGGGCGCTCACGCAGCCAGTATACGAGAAATTATTCTGGGCAAACAATCTCCCATCGGTCACGCCAGCCGGAAAGCAGTACATACCAGTGTGGAGCGATGACGAATTACGCGTCATGCAAGAGGTTCTGTCGCATGGACTGGACCTTTTTCGTACACATGTGAAGCGGCAGTAGGCACGGCTCGATAGTCGGCTGACCATAAACACGTTCCTGACATTCTTCGACAATCTGAGGAGCAACGCAGCCATGAGCAACGCCGATCGCAACAAGCTGTTTGATGACTGGGCCGCTACCTACGATCGCGCCGTCTTCACGCCGAGCGATTTTCCTTTCGCCGGCTACGAGCAGGTGCTCGCCGACATTGTGCGCCGCGCCGATGCAGGCGTTGACTCGCTGGTGCTAGATCTCGGTACTGGAACCGGCAATCTGGCCGCATGCTTCGCGGCGCGTGGCTGCACGGTGTGGGGCGTCGATTTTTCTGTCGAGATGTTGAGCCAGGCGCGGATCAAACTGCCGCAGGTCCAGTTTGTCCAGTCCGATTTAGTCGATGTATGGCCCAACGAATTGAATCACCAGTTCGACGCTGTGGTCTCGGCCTACGTGCTCCACGAGTTCGACGACGCAACCAAGGTCGATCTGATCCAGCGGATTGTGCGCCAGTATCTCAAGCCGGATGGACGTGTGCTGATCGGCGATATTGCCTTTGCAACGGCTGGTGCTCGAGAGCAGGCGCGCCAGCAGCTTGGAGATCGCTGGGACGAGGACGAGTATTATTGGGCTGCCGACGAAGCGCTGGATCGGCTGAGGCAGGCCGGCCTGGCAGCGGAGTACACGCAGATATCGGCGTGCGGCGGCGTGTTTGTGGTACAACGATAAGCGGATCGCCAAGATTCTGTATATCACAATTGAAGGAGCGAAGTATGAGTCAATCGAGCACACCCACGATCACGGTCTATACCTCAGGGCCGCGCTGCGTGGACTGCAACACGATCAAAGGCTGGCTCAGCCAGAACGGCTATAGCTTCACCGAGCGCAACATTCGCGAAGACCCGGCAGCGCTCGACGATCTGGCGCAACTCGGCTATCAGTCGGTGCCGGTCACTGTGATCGGTGAGACCGCGATCGACGGGCTGGAGATGGACGATATCAAGGCCGCGCTCGGACATCAGGCGTAACAGCACCAGGCCCAGACGAACGCTCGTCTGGGCCTGGTACGAAGGGAGGAACTGAAATATCTATGCTGTGCGGCGACGTAGCATGAAGCCGCTCACCACCGCAAGTACACCAAGCGCAATCAGGATCGTGCTCAGGTTCTCGCCCGCGCCTGTGTTGGGCAGTGAGCTGGGAGCGTCGGTCGCGCTGCCGCTGCCCGTCGTGCTGGCCTGCGGTACGTACGTGTCGACTTCCGCCGTGATGTTGGCAAGCTCGCCCAGCGCCACGACATCATAGATCGTGCCGGCGTCAAGCTTGGTGTTGGCCAGATCCAGCACCACATCATTGGCACCCGCCGGCGTCACCTGAAGATTGTAGGTCGTCGCATCGACGGGCAGATAATCGCTGGCGTTCGGGAAGGCCAGGCTGTCGATCAGCGTCGCGCCGCCCGCAACCTTGACCGAGACCGCCGGTGCGTCGGGCGAGGCGTGGATCACGCGCACATGCGCTTTGCCAGCCGCCGGAGCCGCCAGGTTGTCGTTATAAACCTGTGCCTTGATATCTGCCAGCTTACCGACCGCCGCGATCGTGTAGGCCTTGCCGGCCTCAACAGTTGGGTTAGCCGTGATCACCGCCGCCGCTTCGCCCTGGCCTGCCGGCGCGACCGAAACCTTGTGTGCGCCCGCCGGAACTTCCAGATAGTCGCTGATCGCCTTGAACGCTACGTTGGTCAGCGCCGCCTGACCGTCTACGAAGACATCAACCGCCGGGGCATCGGGCGAGGCGTGGATTACACGCACCATCGCGTTGTTACTCTGGGCTGCCGCCGGAAGCGCGAAACCGAAAACCAACAGTGCCATACCCAGGCTGTAGCATAGTCGTCGCAACATCTTCGGACTCCTTCAGTTAGCTATTCCATCCTCATAACGCCGTCTTGCCAACACCAGCGCGCTTGGTCGGTTCTACGCGGAATGGCCGGTTCCGCGCTTGTTGGTTGGTTATACGCAGCCTCGATCACTTTGGATCTAGGATTTGCACACCAATTGCAAATGAACTGCAAATTCATTATACACAAGTTTTGGATCTTGCAAAGGTTTTGCAAAGGAATTGCCAAGAAAGCAGATTAAACAACAACGCGCCTAGCCGAAGCTAAGCGCGCGTATGCTTGAGTTCTGGTAGCGAGCTATAAGTCGCCGAAGAGGGCCTGCTGCTGACTGGGATGATCCGCGCTCTGGGTGTTTTCGATCGTCACCATGATCCACTTATAGTGATCCATCGGCTCGCGCGGCTCGATCGCAACCTGGATTGTATCGTCGGCGGGCGGCGGGTTGAAGGTGGTGAGGCCTTCCTCCATGCCCTCACGCGCGACCCAGACTTTGTAGGTTTGGCCGGCGCTGAGCGGCGGCAGATTGCGGATCACCAGCAGCGCCTTATTGCTGCCCGGCTTCATAAAGGTATTGGCCACCGCATATTGCGACTGGCCCTCGCCTTTGAGCGCACGGATCTCCTGGACTTCCGCGAGCATGCCTTCGAGCTCGGCGATCTCGTTGCGGGCGCGCGTCATGTCCGTGCTCATGCGGCTCATCTGCCGCTGAAGACTGACGCCCCACATGCCGGTCGCCATAAACAGCACCAGCGCCGCGACGGTAGCCCAGGTCGAAAACGGCGTAGCCGTTCGCGATCGGCGGGTGGGCGTGTGCAAAAACTGCTCCCGCTCGATCTTTTCCAACACTTTTAGCTTGCAGCGAACCGGCGGTGTGATAGGCGCTGCGACAAATCCAAGCATGTGAACAGTTTCTTCCGTCACACGCAGCTGCTTGCGGCATGGAGAACAGCTCGATGTGTGCTGGTCGACCAGGCTGCGCTCTTCCGGCTCTAGGGCGTCGAGCGCATAGCCCTCGATAAGTTCTTCGATGTGCTCATGCTCAGAATGAGTCTTCATTTGACTACCAAACCCTGTCGTTCAGGATGTATGACCTGTGGCATTTTAATCGACAAGACCTTGATCTTGCAGGATGCCGCGCAGCTTTTGTAAGCCCAGGCGCATCCGTGTTTTGATCGTGCCCAACGGATTCCCGAGTCGGGTTGCAATCTCTTGCTGCGTCAGGCCGCCAAAATAGGCGAGCTCGATTGCTTGGCGCTGTTCGTTCGGCAGCTGCTGCAAGGCATCGGCGACAATGCGCTGCTGTTCTCCTTGCAGTGCACGCTCGCTCACATCTGTCGTATCGGCGATGCTGCTGAGCACCGGATGGTCGTCGTCTTCATAGACCGGCTGTGGCCGCGCGCGCCGACGCCGAAGCTCGTCGATGCAATAGTTGTGGGCGATCCCGAAGAGCCACGGCGCGAAGGTGCGGCTACGATCGAAGCTAGCAGCCCGCTGCCAGACGCGCCAAAAAATCTCTTGTACCGCTTCCTCGGCAATCTGCCGATCGCCCAGGGTTCTAAGCGCTAAGCCGAACACAGCCGCAGCATAGCGATCGTAAAGTTGCTCAAAAGCCTGGCGGTCTTGGCGCGCCACACGCTCGATCAACTGCTGATCGCTGGTTGCTTCTTCAGGCCGTTGTTGTACTTGGGCCAAGTTTCGGCTTCCTTTTGATGTACGCACCTCGGCGTATCTTGGTTCTCTCGTGTTTTTGGATGGCTTTATCTTACCATACGCACCGCCGATCGCGTAGACGATGCGGCCCTCATCATGCGCCCATCAGCCTCAGCGCTCAACGCGCTCAACCTGCACCAGATTATCGTAAAAGGTCGCGCCGCCGCCCATGTCGGTCTGCGCCTGTGAGGTCGTATGGTTGACGCCTTTGTTGTCGGGCGTCAGCGTGCGCCACCAGATCGACGGCGCGACAACCAGGCCGGGCTTGACATGATCGGTGAGCGAGGCCGGCAGCTGGAACGAGCCGCGATCGTTGAAGACGCGCACAAGATCGCCGTGGCCAATCTGGCGGTGCGTCGCATCCACCGGATTGATCTCCAGCACCGGCTCGCCCTCGTAGCGCTTGAGCACATTAACAAACGTCGTGTTCAAAAAGTGATGCGCGGGCGGTGTCAGCAGCGCCAGCGGATACCTGGCGGCCAGATCCGGCGCGACAGCCGCGCTCTCGGCGGGCGGCGTGAAGGTTAGGACTGGATCGAGACCTGCGGCGGCCATGCTCGACGAGTACAGCTCACACTTGCCGCTGGGCGTCGGGAAGTTGCCCTCGGCGAAAGGTGCCCACGCGTTGGGAACGTTGAGCCGTAGCCAGCCGTGCTCTTTCAGCGCCTCAAGCGTGATGCCCGCCAGCCACGGATCATCCGACTGCAGCACCTGCCGCGCCATCTCCTCGTCAGAGTCCGCGAAGCAAGGATCGTCGAAGCCCATGCGCGCGGCTAGCCGTCGGAACAGCTCGGTGTTGGGGATCGCCTCGCCCTGCCACGCGATCGCCGGCTCGTTCCAGGCCATGTAGAGCTGGCCGTAGGCTTTGAGGATATCGCCGTGCTCAAGCTGCGTCGTGGCCGGCAGCACGATGTCGGCGTACTGCACCGTGTCGGTCGGGAACTGCTCGTGAACGACGACGAACAGATCGTCGCGCATCAAGCCTTGATGCACGCGCTGGAGGTCCGGCGCGACCACCGCCGGATTCGAGCCATAGACAAAGAGCGCTTTCACCGGCGGATCGTTGACCTCGGTAAGCGCCTGGCCCAGCTCGATCATGTTGATCGTGCGCGTGCCGCGTGGAATCAGATCGGGCCGCTCCAACGCCGCATAGTTGAGCGGAAACGTGCCGCTGGTGCTGAGCAGAATGCCGCCCGCTGGCTGCCGCCACGCCCCAACAACCGCCGGCAGTGCCGCGATTGTGCGCACGGCCATGCCGCCGCCGGCATGACGCTGCAAGCCGTAGTTGATGCGGATCGCGACCGGCTGCGTGGTGGCGTACTCGCGCGCCAGCGAGATGATGCGCTCAGCCGGCAGGCCCGTGATCTCAGCCACGCGCTCGGGCGGATATTCGGCGGCGCGCGCGCGCAGCTCAGCCTCGCCCAGCGTGTAGTCGCGCAGATAATCGCGATCTTCCAGGCCCTCAGCCAGAATGACATGCATGAGGCCCAGCGCCAGCGCCGCGTCGGTGCCGACATTGATCGCCAGGTGCTCGTCGCACTGCCGTGCGGTGCGTGAGCGATACGGATCGATCGCGATCACGCGTGCGCCGTTGGCGCGTGCGCGCTTGACGAACGGCCACAGATGCGGATTCGAAGTCAGCGTGTTGGTGCCCCAGAGCAGGATCAGCCTGGCGTTGGCGAACTGCTCGGGATCGGTGCCGATGCTTTTGCCGATCGTGTAGCGGTAGCCAGCCGAGCCGGCAGCGGCGCAGATCGTACGATCCAGCAGCGACGCGCCAAGCTTGTGGAAGAAGCGCCGATCCATCGAGCCGTACATCAGCAGGCCGAGTGAGCCCGAGTAGGAGTAGGGCAGGATCGCCTCGGGGCCGTACTCCGCGCTGATCGACTTGAAGCGGCTGGCGATCTCGTCGAGCGCCTCGTCCCAGGTTATGCGCTGCCACTGTCCGGAGCCACGCGGCCCGATCCGCCGCATCGGGTGCAGCAGCCGATCTTGATGATATGTGCGCTCGATATAGCGCGAAACTTTGGCGCATAAAAAGCCCTGCGTCACCGGATGGCTGGGATCGCCGCCGATTTTGATCGCGCGACCGTCTTTGACGGTGACGAGCATCGCGCAGGTATCGGGGCAATCGTGCGGGCAGGCTGCGCGAACGATCTTAAGTGCCGGGTCGCTGACAGTTGCCATAGGAAGATCCTTGGGAGATGAACAAGGGAAC
>JAFAYS010001163.1 GCA_019240175.1 Chloroflexota bacterium
TAAGCCTGGCACCCAAACACTAATCGGGCAATATAAAGCCACCAACGACGCGTCCAACTACTTTATCGCCACGCTCACGAATCTACCGATTGGCACCTACGATATCCAGGTCAAAGCTTCGAATACGCTCAGCAACAAGCGCACGAACATCGACCTGAGCACGCCAGCCGAGATCGATTTCGGCACGCTGCGCGTCGGCGATAGCAACGGCAACGATAACGTCAACGGCGCGGATGTGTCGTACATGATTCCGTCGTTCCTGCTCAGCAGCGGCGATGCCGGCTTCCTGCCCTACGCCGATACCAACAACAACGGCGCGATCAACGGCGCGGACGTGTCGGCGCTGGTGCCGAACTTCCTCAAATCCGGCCCGTTCGTCGACGGCGCGGCGCTGACGCCCACGGCTCAGCAAGCCCGTGCTCAGTCGGCCACTCCACCAACGATCGCGCTCAGCCCCACGTTGAGCCAGATCAAGCTGGACGAGATCGTGCAGATCCAGGCGGCGGTCGCGCTGGGCACATCCGAGGCCGATACCGTGGATCTGTACCTGAACTTCGATCCGCAGCTGCTTGAGATCGTGGATGCCGGCGGCCAGCCGATCACGTCGCTCACGCGCAACACGGCGAGCTTCACCAGCGCAACCTACAACAAGGTCGACAATCAGGCCGGCCAGATCAATCTGTCGGTCTCGCGGCTGGATGCAACCGTGACCGGCAACAGCGCGCTCGTGAGCTTTTATGTGCGCGCCAAGCGCAGCTTTACAACCACCGCGATCACGGTCGCGAAGAGCGGCGCGCGCCAATCGGAGATCTTCGTCGGCGGCACACCGCTGCAGGCCGCGATCACCGGCGGCGCGCTCACGATGGGCGAGGTTCACCGTGTGTACGTTCCCAGCGCGCTGCGCTAGCATTTCGATCTGTGTTGACAGCGAACGGGACGAGTCTCTACTCGTCCCGTTTCATCGTAGCTAGCCGGGTTTAGGTCCAAAGCATAATCTGGCTGCTTGGCGCGCGTGCTACAGTAGAGCCGCTACATTCGTTCAAGGAGATATTGCGCGTGCTAATTTTTTGGAAGCGCCTTGGTGGCGGCGGCATCGGCGCGCTGGTGGGAATGATCACGGCAGTGCTGGCGCTGCTGGGCATTGGCATCGGATTTTTGTACACGACGAGCCAGGCTCAAGCGCGGATCGTGCAGTTTCCAACCCTGGGAGCATCTGCGCTGCTCAACCAGAATACCGGCAGCACCGTGGCCCTCGAAGGCCGGATTGTCGGCGTGCCACTGTTTCAATCGCTGATCGCCTACAAGTATGAGCAAGCCGACCGCCCTTCCAGCGATGAATCAGTGCGCTGGAGCACGGTTGAGCAGGTTCGTCCACCGCTGCAAGTCGAGCTGAGCGACGGCAGCGTGCCGATCACGGGCACCTACACGCTCAGCGGCGCAATCACCACGTTGCGACCACACGACAGGCAGCGCTATAGTGGTCTGGAAAATCAACAAACGGTTTTCGTGTGGGGCACGCTGCGGCAGGAAGATGCCGGACCGGTGCTGGTAGCGGAGACGATCCATGTCGGGACACGCGCTGACTATCTTGAAGATCAACGCATCATGCGAATCGTGGCCTGGATCTTCATCGCGCTCGGCGTTGGGCTGGCGGCGCTGTTTACCTGGATTTTCACGCGCTTCATCATACCGATGGCTGCCGACAGCACAAGCAAGCGCCAGCATCGATCGACTCGACGCCGGCGCTGATACGGAGTGTAACCGTGCTTACTTGCCGAACGACGCCTGCCAGGTCAGCGGCCCGACGATGCCATCCTGCGTCAGGCCATACTGCGCCTGCAAGCTCTTGACCGCCGCCTCGGTGCCAGAGCCGAAGATCCCGTCGGCAGTAATGCCCAGCAGCACCTGCTCGCCGCGCACCGCCTCGTTGTTATCGCCGTTGCGCACCGTCACGATCAGCTTCGCGAAGGTGTTCGGCCCAATAATGCCGTCGGCGGTCAGACCGTTGGCGCTTTGGAACGAGCGCACTGCCGCCTCGGTGCCGGAACCGAAGTCGCCGTCGGCGGCGATGCTATGTCCACGATGGCGCAGCAGATGCTGAGCGGCTTTCACATCGTTGCCGGTGCTGCCGTTGCGCAGTGTTGGCCAACTGGGCATGGGCAGCGTGCCGCCACCGCTCCCAATCGTGCCGACGACCGCGTTATCGTAGTAGAAGGTCATCATGTACTGCCAGGTGCGACCGTTGTCGGCGTACCACTTCGAGCCCCACTGCGTCATGTAGTTGCCGACGGTCCAGCCATGATTTTGGCTGCACTGGCCGGTCGTGCGACTGCTGTTGTAGCTGCCCGCGCAGTACTGCGCCTGGAAGATGTTGTTGTTACGCGTGAGCTTGTAGCTCCAGGTCGCGTCTACTGCGGCGTTGGTGCTGGCGTACGAAACGTTGGGATTGTAGACTTGATCCGAGGTTGTATCCTTAACATCATAGCCGGAGCCGGGATACTTCGCGTAAATCGTCCAGTACCAGCCGTAGAGCTTGACCGGCAGCGCGCCGGCCTTCAGCGACTCGCTGTGCCAGCTGGGAATCCACTCGCTGGGCAGCACGTGCTTGACGTAGGTCTTGAAATCAACAACATCGGTCCGGCCCAGGCTGACACGCCGTACGCGGATCGTGGAGGGCGGCGTGGTGTGCGTGGCCATTGTGCCGATATCTTGCGTAACATTGGCCGGGCCAGGCGTCTGCGCAGCGCCGCTCTCCGAGCGGTGCGGCTGCACATCGATCACCTCGGGCGTATCCTGGGCGGCGCTGCTGTCCGAGAGCGGCGCGTCGATCTCTAGTGTATCGTTGGGATAAAGCGTGGCGTTGCGCAGAATCCACGGTCGATAGCCCTTGGCTTTGACGGTCACATTGACTTTGACCTTTTCGGGAGCCGATAGATTGTCGAGTACCAGCGTGCCGGTTCGATCGGTTGTGCCTGCAAGATTCAACGGCTTGATCGAAACCTCGGCCTGGGCCAGCGGCGCGCCGTCGGCGGTGTGAACCGAGAGCTTGATGCCGGTAGAGATGGTCGGACGATTGGGCGCGGCAGACGCGGCGGTCGCGTCAAGCACCAACGGCGCGATCAGCGCAACGAGCGCGGCGATCAGCGTCAGTGTGCGAACGAACAAACGATGCATAGTGTAGATTCCCCAGATGCGCGTAAAGATGAATCAAGAGTGTGAGATAAGCGCAGCGCTAGGGGGAAACGCGCGCGACGAACAGGCCTTAGCGAAGCTGACTCCCGGCGGTGTTTTTTTCCTTTCTGAAGCTCTCCATGCGACGGTGATCAGCTACTTGAATGCTCTCGCACCGTCGCATTTGATCTCTGGTTGCTACTATACGTCTTCGATCTCAAAACTAGTTGAATAGAACCCCGCTATATCTTAAAAAATTCTTTAAATTTGGTCAAACTGATAACAAGAACCTAGAACATAGAACCTGGGACAGAAAACACACGCGCATAAATCCCGCACGATAGGATCGCTTTGTTCTTTGTTCTTTAGTTGTTCTTCTCGTGGCATTAGCAGGAGCGGTGGGCTATGGCAAAGCAATGGTCAGTCGCGGATCGGATCGGCAAGTTTGGTACCTGGGTGATGATGATACTGGTGTTTGTGATGATGATGCTCGCAGGCAAGCTCGGCCTCAGCCGGCAAACGCTGCGGGCCATGACCAGCCAGATGCAATCGACCAAGATCAAGCAGCGCGCCTTCAAAGGCTACCGTCTAACCAAGCACGATGTGTTGGTCTGCACCTACGCCAAGAGCGGCACCTACTGGACGCTCCAGATCGTGCATCAGATCGCGCATCGTGGCAAAGGCGAGTTTGAGCATATCCATGAGGTTGTGCCGTGGCCCGAGGCACCGATGCCCAACGTGACCAAACTAGCCAACGAACTGCCCGCTCGCACTGCGCCGACTGGACTGCGGGTGATCAAGACGCATCTGGAAAGCCAATACGTACCATACAGCCCCGAGGCGAAATATATCATCGTCGTGCGCGATCCCAAAGATATTTTTGTGTCGAGCTACTTCTTCAGCCAGGGCATGATCTCTGGGCCGATGGTTCCGGTCGCGGAGTGGCTCGATCTATTTCTATTCGGCACATTTCAGTACGGCTCGTGGGCCGAGCAGGTAGCGGGCTACTGGCAGTGGCGCACCCGCGACAATGTGCTGTTCCTGACTTTTGAGGAGATGAAAGCGAATCATGCGGACGTGGTGCGGCGGATCGCGGCGTTTATGGGCGTTACGCTGACCGATGAAGAGTTTGCGCAGGTGCTCGAGAAAAGCCAGTTTCAGTATATGAAGCGCATCGACGAGAAGTTTACACCCCAGCGCCCGTGGCCGTTCAACAAGCGGCTGGCAGGCTTCGCGGTGATGCGCAAAGGAGCGCGCGGCGGATCGTCTGAGCTGTTGACGCCCGAGCAGCAGGCACAGATCGATCAGCGTATGAAGGCCGAGCTTCAGCGCTACGGCTGCGATTTTCCGTATGCGCAGATGTTTGAGGGTGCGAGTGCGGAGCCTGTGGCGGCGGCGTAGGTTGGGGCAGGCCCTCACCCCCTCGCCCCCTCTCCCGTTGCCACAGGAGAGGGGGAATCTGTGGTAGGTTCTTGGTTCTACCATTTGTTCGTTTGTTCTTTGTTCTTTGTTCTATTTCCCGGTTCTAGGTTCTGGGTTCTAGGTTCTCCTCCCGCCGCACGCTCGATCCACGCACGCGCAGCTCGCCCTGCAAGATAATTTTGCGCGGCGGACGCTGCGGATCGTCGATTCGGCGCAGCAGTAGCTCGGTGGCGGTCTTGCCGATCTCATGCGTCGGCTGCTCGATCAGCGTGATCGCCGGCTGCACCAGCGCGGCCCAGGTTGTCTCGTCGAAGCCAACCAACGCTACATCGTCGGGCAGCCGCAGGCCACGCTCGCGGATGGCGTGGAGCGCGCCGGCGGTCAGCAGGCTATTGCTAGTGAAGATCGCGTCCGGCGGCTCAGGCAGCGCGAGCAGATCCAGAGCAGCGGCGCG
>JAFAYS010000051.1 GCA_019240175.1 Chloroflexota bacterium
ACCGTCAGGCTCGGCCCTTTCAGGTTCAGCTTGTAGGAAACACTCGTGGCCAGCGAATCTTGGGCGTTGCCGATCACGGTTTGCAGCGGATCGATCGTCTCGATCAGGTCGCGGTTGGAGTAAAGGTTGAGCAGATAGGTGCTGAGGCTCGATCCGGCGAAGACGGCGGTGCGCGGCGCTGCTTCTTGCTGGCTGTAGCCGCTTTGTTCAAGCGCCGTCCACGCGCATTCAAGGAACACGCGATGCTGCGGGTCCATCAGTTCGGCCTCGCGTGGTGTGTAGCCAAAGAAGGCCGCGTCGAAGCCGTCGACGTCATCCAGCAGCGGGCGGGCTTTGACGTAGCTGGGATCTTCGAGCAAGGCCGGATCGACGCCCGCCGCCAGCAGCTGCTCGTCCGAGAAAAAGGTGATCGACTCGACGCCGTCGCGCAGGTTTTGCCAGAAGGTCGCCAGATCCGAGGCGCCGGGAAAGCGCCCGTGCATCCCGATAATCGCGATCTCGGTCCAGCCGCCATCCGAGGGAACGCCGCGCGCTCTTGCCGACGTCGCGATTGCGCTGTCGTGCTCCTGCTCAGCGCTGATCTCCTTGGCCAACATGCTAATACTGGGTGCCGCGAAGAGCGTGACGGGCGTGACCTGGATCTGCAGCTCGCGCTTCATCTCGGCGATCATCTGCATGCCGCTCAATGAGTTGCCGCCGAGATCAAAGAAGTTGTCATGCAGGCCAACCTTGGTCACGCCAAGCACATGCTGCCAGATCGCGACCAGCCGCTGCTCTAGCTCGCTGCGCGACAAGCTCGTCGATGTCGCCATGGATGATGTGGCGTCGCCGCCGCGCAGCGCTTCCAGTTTGATCCACTGGTCAATGCGCGCCTGAAAATCGCTGGTCGAGACTACAACCTGAGCGGTCGGCTCGGACGCCAGCACGCGTTGCAGCGCCGCGATGCCTTCAGCCGGCGCGATGGCGAGCTCAAACAGCGTGGCTCCAATCGACTGGCTGGCGTCGTCCAGGCGCTCGTGCCAGCTATCCCAGTTAATGCTCAGCCAGGTGTTGCTGGGCGCATGCTCTTGCGCGAAGGCATCCAGATACGCGTTGGCCGCCGAGTACGCGACGTAGCTGAGGCCGCCCAGGATCGACGCCAGCGAGGAGAACAGCACGCCGAAATCCAGCGTTTGTCCAGCCAGCAGCTCGTCCAGGATGATCGTTCCGTGGGCTTTGGAGCGCAGGTGCAGCTCGCATTGATCGCGATCCGTCTGCTGAATCGCGGCGTAGTGCGCTTCGTCGGTGATGCCGGCGGCATGGAACACGCCATTGATCGCGCCAAAGCGCGCGCTGGCTTGCCCGATCGCGGCGCGCATCTGCTCGCGGTTGCTCACGTCGGCGCGGCAGACCAGCACCTCGCCGCCCAGCGCTTCGATCGCGCGGATCGCGCGGATGCGCTCGCTCACGGAATCGTCGGCGTGGCTGTTGAGCCAGTCATCCCACGCGGCCCGCTCAGGAAACGCCGAGCGCCCGGTCAGCACTAGCTTGGCCTGGGCTGTGCGGGCGAGATGCTCCCCGATCAGCAGGCCGAGATGACCCAGGCCGCCCGTGATCAGGTACACACCGCCCTGACGCAGGCGCGGCTCGCGCGGCTGTGTGTCTTCAGGCGCGATCTGCGTGAAGTTTTGAATCCAGCGCTCGCCGCTGCGATAGGCCACGGCGCTCTCGGCCTCGGCGGCGCTTAGCTCGGCCAGCAGCTGCTCGGCGATCCGCTCGCGCGCCGCCCCATCGAACGCTTTGTCGTCAATGTCGATGCTTTGACAGGTAATCGTGAGCTGCTCCTGAGGAATCACCCGGCACGCGCCAAGCAGCGTCCCCTTTTCGGCAACCACGCGATCGTCTTCAAGCACCCGCTGCATCCTGCTGCCGACGACGCCCAGTCGCAGCGGTGTTGCGACGCGGGCAGCGGCGAGGGCCTGGGTGAAAAACAGGAGACTGTAGAAGCCCAGCGCCTGCGCCTGCTCAAAGCGCGCCAGCTGATCGCCGGATTGTTCGTCGTGGTCGACATTCCACAAATGCAGCACGTAGGCCGGCATGCCCTGCTGGCTTAGATCAGTGAGCAGTTGATCGTAGTCGGCGCGGCTATCGGGATTGAGCGTGTAGGTTTGCTGGTCCAGGCGCTCGAAGCGCTCGCCGATTCGTACCGTTCGCACATCTTGCCCCGCCCGCGTCAGTCGCTCGATCAGCGAGTCGGCGAGACCCTGGCGATCGGCAAAGATCAGCCAGCTTGCGCGCTGTTCCTCGGAGGTGGCAGCCGGCTTGGTCAGCGGCACAGCCTGCCAGGTTGGTAGGTAGAACCAGTCGTCGATGTTTGGGTTTTTGGCGGGTGTTGCAGCCTGGATCGTTGCTTCGCCCTGTACGTTCCCCGGCGCGATCCAGTAGCGCTTGCGCTGGAACGGATAGGTCGGCAGTGAAACCCGGCGGCGCGACTCATGCGCCACGACCTGCGACCAGGCGATCGGGACGCCGGCCTGCCAGAGCTGGCCCAGCGCCGTCATCAGGCACTCGCTGTCGCTCCGCTGATCCTGGGGATGGCGCAGCGACGAGATCACCAGATCGGCACCAGGATCTTTGCGCGCAAACAGGTTGAGCGTGGTTCCGGGGCCGACTTCCAGCAGTACCCGCGTGGAGTGTTCCTGGATCAGCTGATGAATGCCCGCCGCAAAGCGCACCGTTCCGCGCAGATGTCGCGCCCAGTACTGGGGATTGGTCGCCTCTGCTTCGGTGATCCAGGTGCCGGTGACGTTCGAGATAAACGGAATCTGCGGCGAGTTGAGGCGAGCGCGACGCACGACGCCGGTGAACTCGTCCAGAATCGGGTCCATCATGGCCGAGTGGAAGGCGTGCGACGTGTGCAGGCGGCGACACTGAATTTCCTGATCCAGCAGCCGTTGTTCCAGCCCGCGTAGCGCCGCCTCCGGCCCCGACACGACGCTCCAGCCCACAGTGTTAACTGCCGCGAGGCTGATCTCGGGCGTGAGCAGTGGTTGCAGCTCGTCTTCGGGCAGCGCCACGCTGAGCATCGCGCCGGGCGGCAGTGCTTGCATCAAACGTCCACGCGCCGCGACCAGCATCAGCGCATCCTGAAGGCTGAACACACCCGCCAGTGTGGCCGCGACGTACTCGCCGATCGAGTGGCCGATCATGGCCTGTGGCTTTAAGCCCCAGCTGATCCAGAGCTGCGCCAGCGCGTACTCGATCACGAACAGCGCGGGCTGGGCGTAGATGGTCTGATCGAGTGTGTGCGGATCTGACGCCTGCTCATGCGCTGACGGGAAGAGCAGCTTGCGCAGATCGCGATTTTCTAGCGGCAGATGCGGCCTCAACAGGTCGGCGCACTGGTCGACGTGCTGGCGAAAGATCGGCTCGTGGCGATACAGGTCGTGCGCCATGCCCGCGTACTGGCTGCCCTGGCCCGGAAACATAAACACCGTCGAGCGCTTGGTGCTCGTGTGGTGCTGAGTGTTGATCCGGTCGCCGCTCTCCAACGCCGCGATCGCGTCGGCGTGGCTGGCGCAGAGCAGGGTGCGCCGGTGCTCAAACAGCTTGCGTCCCACTTGCAGCGTGTAGGCCACATCCGCCAGCTCGACCTCGGGATGTTCGCGTAGATAGCCGGCCAATCTAGCCGTCATCTGATCCAGGGCGGCCTCGCTCTGCGCCGAGAGCGTCAGCAGCTGCCATGGTCGCGCTGAGGGAGCGGAGGGCTCTGCTGCCGGCGCTTCTTCAAGCACGATATGCGCGTTGGTGCCGCCGAAGCCAAACGAGCTGACGCCCGCGCGGCGCGGCAGATCGTCGGTGGTCCATTCGGTTAGCTTAGTGTTGACATAAAACGGGCTGTGGGCAAAATCAATGCGCGGGTTGGGGACGTTGTAGTGCAAGGTTGGCGGGAGCTGCTGATGCTTGAGCGCCAGCACGGTTTTGATCAGGCTTGAAATCCCGGCGGCGGCATCCAAATGCCCGATATTGGTTTTGACGGAGCCGATCCCGCAGAAGCCTGTGCGCCTGGTTTGCGTGCGAAAGGCTTTGGTCAGCGCCCGGATCTCGATCGGATCGCCAAGCTGGGTGCCGGTGCCGTGCGCCTCGATGTAGCTGATGCTGTCGGCCTCGACCTCGGCGTCGGCTAGCGCATCGACGATCACTTTGGCCTGTCCATCGACGCTCGGCGCGGTAAACGAGGCCTTGATCGCGCCGTCGTTGTTGGTGGCCGTGCCTTTGATAATCGCGTAGATCTGATCGCCGTCTTCCAGCGCATCTTCCAGGCGTTTCAATACAACCACACCCGCGCCGCTTCCAAAGATCGTGCCCTGCGCTTCGGCGTCGAAGGCCCGGCACTGGCCGTCGGGCGAGAGCACACCGCCCGGCTCATAAGCATAGCCGACGCGATGCGGCACGTTGATCGCGACGCCGCCGGCGATCGCCATGCGGCACTCGTCAAGCAGCAGGCTTTGGCGGGCGAGATGTACTGCCACCAGCGAGGTTGAGCACGCGGTGTGAACCGCATAGCTCGGCCCTTTGAGGTTCAGCTTGTACGAGATGCGCGTCGCGAGACTTGCCAGATCATTGCCGATCGAGACTTGAAACACGCCCAGCGATTTAAACAGCTGCGGATTCGAAACGATATTGAAAACGTAGGTGTTGGTGCGCGAGCCGGCAAACACGCCCAGCGGCGCGTCGAAGGTATCGAGGTTGTAGCCGGCATCTTCGATCGCTTCCCAGGCGCACTCAAGGAAGACGCGCTGCTGCGGGTCGGTGCTCTCCGCCTCAAGCGGGCTGAAGCCAAAGAAGGCCGCGTCGAACGACTCGATATGTTCGAGCACCGGCGCGACTTTGACGTAGTTCGGCTGGTTGAGCTCGGCGGGCGTGACGCCCTCGGCCATCAGCTCCGCGTCGGTCAGCTTGGTCAGCGACTCGACGCCATCGCGAAGGTTGCCCCAGAATGCGCTCAGATCATTGGCACCGGGAAAGCGTCCCGACATACCGATAATCGCAATTTCTGATCCTGTATATTCAGCCTCGGGAGTCTGCATAGTCTTCCTTTGATCCTACTTCCCTGATCGTTTCGTTTGCCGGTACTGCTTGCGACGGTTGATCTTGGACTCTTGATCGTCGGCCTGAACGAGATCCGGCGGATTGTCGCCGCCTTGCTCAAGGAACTCGGCCAGTGCCTTGATGGTCAGCCGCTCGTACAGGCTCACCACCGACAGCTCGATCTGGAGCTCGCTCTTCATCTGCGCCACCACCCGAATCGCGATCAGCGAGTCGCCGCCAAGCTCGAAGAAGTTGTCGTACACGCCGATCTGCTCAAAGCCCAGGCTGCGCCGCCAGATCGCCGCGATCTTTTGCTCAAGCTCGGTCTCGGGCGCGATATACGCGGTTGGCAGCTGCGGTCGCGGGTAGGCGGTCGCCGGGGCCGCGTCGTCGGAGATCAGCGAGGCGCGCAGTGCTCCTGCCTGCTGCTGCAATTCCTCGATGCGCGGCGCGAGCGGCGCGGTTGAGACCAGCACCTGATCGGCGGCATTCCAGGCCACGATCCGTCGCAGCGCGGTGCCGCCCTCGTCGGGAGTCATCGCCAGCGCTGAGAGGCTCTGGCTCATGGCGGTCATGCGGCCATCTTCGATCTGCCAGGCATCCCAGTTGACGCTCGTCCAGAGCTGATCGCTGGTCTGGTTGTGACGCTGGGCAAACGCATCCATGAAGCGATTCGCGGCGGCATACGCGGCGTAGCCACGCCCGCCCAGAAACGCCGCCAACGAAGACACCAGCAGGCAAAAATCCAGGTCGTGATCGCGGAACACCGCTTCCAGTGCGAACAAGCTGCGAGCTTTGGCCGCGAAATGCCACTCGCACTCCTCAGGCGTGGTTTCTTGCAGCGCGCGGAACGCTTGCTCGCCGACCACCGTGGCGGCATGGATCACGCCGTTAATCGCGCCGAACTGTTGGGTAGCACGCTCGACCGCCGCCGCCAGCTCGTGCGTATTCGTCAGCGAGCTATTGATCACCAGAATCTGCGCGCCGCCGGCGATCAAGGCTTGCAGCCGATAAATCTTGCGGCTGACGCTATGCTGATCGCTGTGGGTGGCTAGCCATTGCTCCCACAGATCGTTTTCCGGGAACGCGCCCGGCTCGATCAGCACCAGCCGCGCTTTGGCGGTCGTGGCAAGATACTCGGTCAGCGCGAAGCCGATCTCCGCCAGACCGCCGGTGAGCAGATAAACGCCCTCAGGCCGGATCGGCGCGAGTGGATCGGAGCCGCCTTCCAGCCGCACCGGCTCGAAATCCTGGACCCAGCGCTGCGCCCCGCGATAGGCGATGTCGGGATTGGTTGCGGGCGTCAGGACCTCCGCGACAAGCTGCGTGGCGACCTGCGCGCTGCGGCTGCGATTGGGCAGCGCCAGATCAATATAGCGACAGCTGATGGTGGGATATTCTTGCGGAATGACTTTACACATGCCCAGCAGTGTCGTTTTGGCGCGCCTGATCGGCTCGGCGGGCGTCACGCTATACACCTGGTTCGACACAACGCTCAGCTGAAGCGGCGTCTGGCTGCCGCGCTTGCCCAACGCCTGGATCAGGTAGAGCAGGCTATAGAAGCCGTATGTTTGGGCGGTATCGAACTCCACGTGCCAATCTTTGGGCTGCTCGTCGTCGCTCAGACTCCACAGATGCAGGATCTCGGTCGGCTCCTGGCTGTGCTGGCGCAGGTCGGCGAGCAGCGCCGCGTAATCCTCGGTCTGGCGCGGGTTTAGCTCGTACAGCCCGTTGTCTAGCCGCCGGAACTGCTCGCCGACGGTGACGAAAATAACCTCATGCTCGGCCTCCCGCAGCTGCTGGCCAATCGCCGGACCAATCCCGTGAACATCGCTCAAAATCAGCCAGACGCGCGGCGTTGCGGCCAGGCTTGCGCGTGTGGGCAGCGCCGGGACGGGTGTATGCTGCCAGGTGGGCACATAGAACCAATCGGCGATGTTTTTGAGCTTGCTGGTGCTGACCTGAGGCCGCGCGGTGGGCATGAGGCGCTGTGACGAGAGCCAGTAGTTTTGGCGCTCAAAGGGATAGGTCGGCAGCGGGATGCGGCGGCGCGGGCCGATCGAATAAAGGCCCAGCCACTCGACCGGCGCGCCCGTCATCCACAGGCGGCCCAGGGTCGTCAGCATAAAAGCCAGATCGTCGCGCGAATCGTCGCGGTGGCGCAGCGAGGCCAGCGTGGTCAGCTGCCGATCGTGCTGGCGGACGAGGCCGCTGAGCGTTGTGCCGGGCCCAACTTCGAGGAAGATGCGGCTGTTGTCCTGCGCCAGCTCGGCCACGCAATCGCTGAAGCGCACCGGCTCACGCATCTGGCGCAGCCAGTAGCCGTGATCGGTCGCCTCGGCGGCTGTGATCGGGCGGCCCGTGAGATTGGAAAGGTAGGGAATCTGCGGTGCGTGCAGCTCTACATCTTCAAGCGCGGCCCGGAACTCCTGGGCGATCTGGTCAATATGGATCGAGTGAAACGCCCGATCGGTGTGCAGCGCGCGGCAGGCTACATCCATTCGCTCTAGTCGCTCGACCAGCGCCGCAACCGCCGCCGCCGGCCCTGCGACAACACAGCGCTCAGGCCCGTTGATCGCTGCCAGGCTGATCTCTGGGGTTCCTTGCAGGTACAGCATGAGCTCTGCTTCGCTCAAGGAAACGCTGACCATCGAGCCCGGCGGCATGTGCTGCATGAGCTGGCCGCGCCTGGCGACCAGCTTCAGGCCGTCTTCCAGGCTGAACACGCCCGCCAGACACGCCGCGACATACTCGCCCAGGCTGTGACCGAGCATCGCCTGCGGCTTTAAACCCCAGCTGATCCACAGCTGCGCCAGCGCGTACTCGATCACAAAGATCGCGGGCTGCGTATAGATCGTCTGGTCAAGCTGCGCCGCGTCGCTCCACAGCACATCACGCAGATCTGCGTCTAAATGTGGCTTTAGAATGTCGGCGCAGCGATCCACATGCTGGCGGAAAACCGGCGCATGCGCGTAAAGATCGCGGGCCATGTTGCGATATTGCGCGCCCTGGCCGGGAAACAGGAAAACCACCGGTCGCTCTACTGGCGCGGCGCTGCCACTGAGCAGTTGCTGCGGATCATGCCCTTCCAGCGCGCTCACCGCCTCGTCGGCTGTGCGGCAGACTACAACGCGCCGCTCAACAAACGCTTTGCGCCCGACCTGGAGCGTGTAGGCAACGTCCGAAAGGTTGGCGTCGGGATGCTGGCGCAGGTAGGCGGCAAGATCGAGGCTGGCCTGATCCAGCGCGGTTGTCGTCCGTGCCGAAAGTGTCAGCAGATGCCAGGCTTCGGCAGGCGCGCTCGTGGTGGGCGGGGCTTCTTCAAGGATGATGTGCGCGTTGGTGCCGCCGAAGCCCAGGGCGCTCACTCCGGCGCGCCGTGGATGCTGACGCGCTTCCCAGGCGGCGAGATTTGCATTGACATAAAACGGGCTGTTGGCGAAGTCGATGCGCGGGTTTGGCTGCTCAAAGTGCAGGCTGGGCGGGAGCTGCTGGTGCTTGAGGGCGAGGACGGTTTTAATCAGGGCAGCCACACCGGCGGCGCGATCGAGATGGCCAATGTTGGTCTTGACCGAGCCGATCGCACAGTAGCCGGTCTCCGCAGTATCGGCGCGAAAGGCTTTGGTCAGCGCGGTGATCTCGATCGGATCGCCGAGCGCCGTGCCGGTGCCATGCGCCTCGATATAATCGATGCTGTCGGCAGACACACCGGCATCATTCAGCGCGGCGCGAATCACCGCAGCCTGACCGTCAACACTCGGTGCGGTGTAGCCGACTTTGTGGGCACCATCATTATTAATCGCCGTACCTCTGACCACCGCGTGAATCGTGTCGCCGTCGCTGAGCGCATCTTCCAGGCGCTTGAGCACGACAATCCCCGCGCCGTTGCCGAAGAGCGTCCCGGCGGCGCTGGCGTCAAACGTGCGACAATGGCCGTCGGGCGAGACAATGCCCTCTTCCTGGTAGTGATAGCCGCTGGCTTGCGGCACCACGATCGAGACGCCGCCGGCCAGCGCTACATCGCACTCGCCACGCAGCAGGCTTTGCCGCGCTAGATGCACCGCCACCAGCGAGGTCGAGCAGTAGGTTTGGACCGTCAGGCTGGGACCTTTGAGATTAAACTTGTACGAGACGGTTGTCGCCAGCGAGTCTTTATCGTTGCCAATAATCGTTTGCAGCGGGTCGATCGAGGCGACAAAGGCCGGATCTGTGTACAAACCAAGCAGGTAGGTGCTGATGCTGGCTCCGGCAAAAACGCCGATCGCGCCCGGATAGGCAGTTGTGGCATAGCCGGTTTGCTCCAAAGCTTCCCAGGCGCACTCAAGAAAGATGCGCTGCTGCGGGTCCATCAGCTCGGCCTCGCGTGGCGTGTAGCCGAAAAAGCCCGCGTCAAACGCCGCAGCGTCGCCGATCACCGGACGCGCTTTGACGTAGTTCGGATCGTCAAGCAGCGCTGCGGGAATGCCGGCCTCGCTCAGTTGATCGTCGTCGAAGAAGGTGATCGACTCAACGCCGTCGCGCAGGTTTTGCCAGAACGCCTCGACATTTTGCGCGCCCGGAAAGCGTCCGGTCATGCCAATGATCGCAATCGCCTGCTGGTCTTCGGCGGGTAGGCGCACGCTGCGCGTCGGTGCGCTGGGCTGTGACGCGCTCTGGTGGATCTCCGGGCTGAGATGCGCGGTCAGCGCGTTGACCGTCGGCGCTTCGAAGAGCGTCACCGGCGCGATCTGCACATGTAGCTCGCGTCGCAGCTCGGCGATCAGCTGCATGCCGCTCAACGAGTTGCCGCCCAGATCAAAGAAATTATCGTCAAAGCCCACGCGCGGCACGTCCAGCACGCGCTGCCAGATCGCGGCAATCCGGCGGGCCAGCTCATTACGCGCGGGCAGCGGCTGAGCCGTATCAGTCTGGGCACTG
>JAFAYS010000461.1 GCA_019240175.1 Chloroflexota bacterium
TGCTCCGCATTGCCACCAATCTTGCTCACAACCGCCGACGCGCGATCGGACGGTATCTTGCGGCTGCCCGCCGGATGTTTCAGTTCACGCCCGAGCCGGTGGTCAACATCGAAGGCCGCAGCTCCGAGCGCTGGGAATCGCAGACGCTCTGGCAGGCGGTGCGGCGCTTGAGCGCGGTCGATCAGCAGGTGATCTATCTGCGCTATTTTTTAGATCTTTCCGAGGCTGAGATGGCGGCGACGCTGAATGTCGCGTCTGGAACCGTTAAGTCGCGTCTGCACCGAGCGCTGAGCCGGCTGCGGACGGTGGTGGAGCGCGAATTTCCCGGCTTGCGCGAGGTGCCCGACGTATGAGTGAGTTTGATCGCTGGGAAGCGCAGCTTGAAGAAACGGCGCGCGCGTTCAGCTATCCGCCGACGCCGGATATTGCCGGCGCGGTCGGTCGACGCAGCGCCAGCCGTCGCGCCGGATCGCTCCCACGTCGTCGCGCGCGCGCCATGCTGTCTGCGATCGGCGTGCTGATCCTCGCGCTGCTGCTTGTGCCGCCGGTGCGTGCCGGTCTGCTGCAAGTGCTGCGTATCGGCGCGGTCAGGATCAATCTGGTCGATCCCACAGCCACGCCGTTGCCGCCAACAGCCGCGCCGACGCGTACGCAGCCTACGCTCACGCCGCGCCCAACGCCGCTGAGCTCGATCCTCGATCTCCAGGGCGAAACCACGCTGCCTGCCGCTCAGGCCCAGGTCGATTTTCCGATTCGCCTGCCGAGCTATCCCGCCGATCTTGGCCCGCCCGACAAAGTTTTTCTCCAGGATTTCGGCGGTCCGCTGCTGATCTTCGTCTGGCTCGACGACCAGCAGCCGGAGCGCGTTCGGCTTAGCATGTATCAGTTCCTGCCGGGGCCGTACGCCGAGAAGAGCCGGCCCGAGCTGATCAAGCCTGTGACGGTCAATGGCCGCCCCGCGATCTGGGGCGAAGGCGAGCACCTGCTGATCACACGCTCAGGCCGTGATGTGATGCGTCGTCTGGTCGACGGCCATGTGCTGATCTGGACCGATGGCGAGGTCACCTATCGTATCGAAACCGAACTGTCTGAGTCGGAAGCGATTCGTGTGGCCGAGTCGCTGCGCTGATGCCGAGCTGTGTTGGCACGCCGAGCCGGGAACCTGAATCCTGCCCGCGGTGTATCTAAGCAAAATACAGAGTCCTTCCCGGCACAGAGTCGGGCGCGACACCAAGGAGGTTTGTATGGTACGGCGATCGTTTTGGCGATTTTGTGCGGCACTGCTCGCGCTGCTGGCACTGGCCACTCCCGCTCTCGCCGGCGGCTGGGCGGTCGTCACGCTCGATGCGCTGCCGTCAGAGATTACGTCCGGGCAGGCGCTCAGCCTCGAGTTTATGGTCCGGCAGCATGGTGTAACGCCGGTCGATACTACGGCCTGGGGCGGCGAAACGCTGCCGATTCTGATGGCCAAGCATGCTGCTACCGGCGAGACGCTTGAGCGCAATGCCCGCAAAGACGGGCCGCTCGGCCATTACGTGGTCGATGTCACATTCCCGGCGGCTGGCTCCTGGGACGTCGAGATTATCCCTCCGCCGTTCGAGGGCACCAAGCTTGGCGCGTTCACCGTGCTCGCCGCGACGACCAAATCTGCCACAAGTCAAGCGACAGCCGACGTGCAACCTCAGCCCGCCGCTGCCCCTGGGCTCACCGATCGACCGATGAGTGTGTGGTGGATCACGGCGCTGGTGCTAGCGATCGCGCTGGCGCTGACGGCCTTCGTGCAGCGCGAATCGCTGGCGCGGCTGGTGGCACGTAATCGCTCGGGCAAGGAGCCGCAGCCGGCGCACAGCCGCGTATCATGATCGTTTTCGAAGCTGATCGTAGAGCGTGGAGGTACAAGGAGGCCCGACGATGCGCAAACATCTGATCACGCTGGGTATTTGGGTGGCGGCAGCGCTGGTGCTGGTTGCGGTGCATTGGTCGTCCACGCCCAATACGTCCGCCGCGCTGAGCGCTGCTTCGCCCACGGCCGCAGCTGTGGCGGCTGATCCCGAGTATGGCCGCGCGCTGTTTATGGCCAAAGGCTGCGCGACCTGTCATTTTCATGCGAACGCGAACGTCGGCTCGCACTTCTCGGAGGTCGGGCCGAATCTCACGTTCTATCGCGCTGATCCCGTGTTTTTGCAGAGCTGGCTCAAAGATCCGCAGTCGATCCGGTCCAACACGCAGATGCCGAATCTTGAGTTGAAAAAAACCGAGATCGATGCGCTGATTGCATTTCTGGCAACCAATCCGCCTCAGCCGTAGCGCGGAAAAATCCAAAAGCAGACACGCAAAAGCAGGCACCAATGATGCCTGCTTTTGCTCTATGTGTACAAGTGAATTGGGAATGTCGAGAACAAAGATTCGCAGAGGAGCAGAGGCTGCGATGTAGCTGCGAAGAAGTGCGACGTAAGTGCAACGATGCTAAGATGTAGGTTCTACCGCGTGGCTGCGATGTAGGCGATGAGACGCTGTAAAACCTTTATGCAACGATGTAGTAGGACGTAGCTGCGACGAAGTGCGATGTAACTAAATGCTGCTCCTCTACAACACTTGGTACGTGTAGTAGGATACCTAATTGCTCGCAGGTCGGCAATATACCAACGGTACTGACTGCGGCATATGACCCGGCATTCTTGCTCTTTATAAAAGATTGACTATTGCCTGACGCGTCGGCCTGGCGTGCAGGAGTCAGCTCTAGCCGTTACAGCGCCACGCCAAAATCAAATTTGAGCGTTCCCTACTCTTGTTGGGCTAGCGTAATCTTAAAGGGTGTGAGCGTGGCGTTCTGCCACCAGCCGACCACTTGCACCGCGCCCCAGCGCACCTCGCCTGAGCTATTCAGCTTGTCGAAGAGCGCTCGATCGATGGTTGTGCGGCTCAGCTTGATCTGATTTTGGCCCGTGGGCACGCCGCCCTCCGAGACTTGATCCGTAAGCAGTGCCGAGTTTTGTTGTGTCAGCAGCGTGCCTTCTACCGTGAGTAGTACTTTATCCAGCGCCTGCGGGTTTTGCGCCAGATTCGCCAGGGTTGTGCGCTCCGGCATCAGCACTTCGATCTGCGCGGCGCTAAGCTGGTAAGGGAACTGCTGATCGCGACCATATGCGCCAGGTGGGCTGAGTCTGCCGCGTACTCTGACAATATTGTTGCCTGCTTGCGCCTGGCTTTGCAGTTCGGCGGGTAGCGACTCCGCAAGCCAGATTGCCTGCTCCGGTGATACGGCAGATGGATCACTGTTGCCCAGGCCCGCAGTCAAAACCTGATCTGCTCCTTGCCCTCCAACCAGCGCTACGACGATAATCTCTTGTCCACTCCAGCGCTGCGGCTCTGCCAGCACGTCGCTGATCGACAAAACCGGGGTTGGCGGTAGGGCTGTTGGCGTGGGTAGGGCTGGCGGCGGTCCGCTGGCGCAGCCTGCAAACATAACTGCCAGCACAGCCAGCATGAGCACACGGAACAAACGGTAGATCTGCATGCGGCGCATCCTACCACGCCTAGAACCGGGCTGCAACTGCTTCTGAGAGAGCTTCCTACGCGTCTTTGAGAGGTTTTGGCGGCTTTTTTAGGCGGTCTGGAAAGGGCTCACTGGTACAATGAAAGCAGATTTACGTGTGCATTTGTTCACAAAGGAAATGTTATGGGCACTAAAAACTCGCGCATCGCTGGGTTTTACCAATTATCGCCCCAGCAGCGATTGCAAGAGGTCAAGTCCTTCGACGGCTTGAACGAGACGGACCTGACCATGCTGCGTGGCGGCAATGGCGTTCTCTCGGTGGAGCGTGCCGATAAGATGATCGAAAACGTGATCGGAACGTTCGAGCTGCCGCTGGGTGTTGCCACGAACTTTCGCATCAATGGCCGCGACAAGCTGATCCCGATGGTGGTTGAAGAGCCATCGATCGTGGCCGGCGCGTCGTTTGCGGCCAAGCTCGTGCGTGAGTCGGGCGGCTTTACCACGTCCAGCACGCGCTCGCTGATGATCGGCCAGGTGCAGCTGGTCAACATCGCCGAGCCCGCTACCGCGCGTGAGACCATTCTCGCACACCGCGACGAGATTCTAGGGCTGGCGAACGCGCAGAGCACCTCGCTGGTGAAGCTGGGCGGCGGCGCGGAAGATCTCGAAGTTCATTACTTCCCGACCTCGCCAACCGGCCCGATGCTGGTGGTGCATCTGGTTGTGGATTGCCTGGACGCCATGGGTGCCAACGCGATCAACTCAATGGCCGAGGCGGTCGCGCCGATGTTGGAGCGGCTGACTGGTGGTCGCGCCTATCTGCGCATTCTGTCTAACCTGACCGATCGGCGGTTGGCCAAGGCAACGGCGGTGATTACACCGGCGGCGCTGGCGCGACCTGACATGAGCGGCGAAGAGGTGATCGAGGGCATGCTGCATGCCTACGCCTTCGCGGCGGTCGATCCGTATCGTGCGACGACGCACAACAAAGGCATTTTGAACGGCATCGATCCGGTATTGATCGCGACTGGCCAGGATTGGCGGGCGGTTGAGTCGGGCGCACACGCTTACGCAGCGCGCGATGGCCGCTACACCTCGCTCAGCACCTGGTACCGCGACGAGCAGGGCAATCTGGTCGGCGAGCTGGAAATGCCGCTGGCAGTCGGCATCGTCGGCGGCGCGACCAAAGTGCATCCAGCGGCGCAGGCATCGCTGAAGCTGCTGGGCGTGCAGTCAGCACGTGAGCTGGCCGAGATCTGCGCCTGTGCCGGTCTGGCCTCGAACATCGCCGCGATGCGCGCGCTGGCTACCGAAGGCATTCAGCAAGGCCACATGTCGCTGCACGCACGCCAGATCGCGATGAGCGCGGGCGCAACCGGCACGCTGGTCGATCTGGTCTCGGAGCAGATGATCCGCGAGCGCAACATCAAGCCCGTGCGCGCCAGCGAGCTGCTGCACGAGCTGACCGACGTTTTCGTTTAGGTTACGCAGTTTGAGGGAAGCAGCGGGTGTGCAACGTGGCACGCCCGCTTGGTGTTTAAGGCTCCAGATACCAGCGCTCGACGTTCCACAGGTAGCGCGGCGTATTGAGCGTAATCTCGCCGTCCTGGATCTTGACGCGCTCACTCAGCACCACGGGAATCTGATCCGACCATAGCAGCAAGTAAGGATACTCGCGGGCCAGCACACTCTGCGCCTCCCCGATCGCCGTCGCGCGCTCGGCGGGATCGTAGGAGCG
>JAFAYS010000498.1 GCA_019240175.1 Chloroflexota bacterium
CAGCTCCCAGACCGAGACGTCGAAGCTAAGCGGCGTTTTTTGCAGCAGGCGATCGTCGGCGCGCAGGCCGTAGCGCTCCTGGCCCCAGCGCAGCCGGTTGACGATGCCGCGATGGGTATTGATTGCGCCTTTGGGCTGGCCGGTCGAGCCCGAGGTATAGATCACATACGCCAGATCGTCGGGCGTGGGCGCGGTTGACGGCGGGCTGGTCGGCATCTGGCCGATCGTCTCGCCAAACGCACCGTCGATCAGCAGCACCGGCAGGCTGGACGCCTGCGGCAAGCGCGCTACCAGACGGCTGTCGGTGATCAGCGCGGCGGCCTGCGCATCGGCCAGCATGAACTCAAGACGTTCGCCGGGATACGCCGGATCGAGCGGCACAAAAGCGGCTCCGGCCTTGAGCAAGCCGAGCAGCGTCACAACCAACTCCGGCGAACGATCGAGACAAACGGCTACCAGCGGACTCGTGCCACGCAGCAACGGACGCAGCGCATGCGCCAGCTGGTTCGCGCGTTCGTCGAGGGCGCGATAGGTCAGCTGGGCATTTTCGGACACCACCGCGATCGCGTCGGGCGTGCGAACGGCCTGCTGCGCCACCAGGCTGGTCAACGTCGCCGGTGGATACGCGCGGCTGGTCGCGTTCCAGGCCGCCAGCTGCTGTTTTTCGACCTCGGTCAAGATCGGCAGCGCGGCGATCGGCTGCTCCGGCGCGGCGATCGCGCCCCGCAGCAGGACCGCGTAGTGCTCAAGCAGGCGCGCGATCGTCGTGGCGTCAAACAGATCCGTGCTGTACTCAACCATCGCCCGCAGGCCGCGCTCGGTCTGCTCCATGAAGACGGCTAGATCGAACTTGGTGGTGTGCGCTGCGATGTCCAGGCGGCTTGATACAATCTCCGGCAGATCAAGCGCGGCGGTATCCACGCTTTGCAGCGCGAACATCACCTGAAACAGCGGGCTGCGGCTGATGTCGCGCGGCACATCCAGCGCTTCGACCAGCAGCTCAAACGGCACATCTTGATGATCGTAGTCTCCGATCAGCGCAGTGCGGACGCGTCCCAGCAGCTCCAGAAACGACGGATTGCCCGCCAGATCGCCGCGCAGCACCAGCGTGTTGGCGAAAAAGCCGATCAAGTCCTCGATCTGGCGGTGCTGGCGATTGGCGATCGGCGTGCCGACTACGATGTCGTCCTGGCCGCTGTAGCGCTGCAGCAGCACCTGAAAGCCGGCCAGCAGCGTCATAAACAGCGTCGCGCCGTTGGTCTCGGCGAACTTAATCAGGGCGGCGCTGAGGTCGTCCGGCAGATCGATGTAGACGATCCGGCCATGATAGCTTTGCGCCAGCGGGCGCGGGCGATCGGTCGGCAGCTCAAGCGTGGCCACGTGCTGCAGCCGCTGCTTCCAGTAAGCAACCTGCGCGTCGAGCATCGTCTGCCCGATCTGCGCGCGCTGCCAGACCGCGAAATCGGCGTACTGGATCGGCAGCGGAGCGAGATCAGCGCTGGCGTACAGGGCGCTCAGCTCACGGAACAAAACGCCCATCGACCAGCCGTCCGAGATGATGTGATGCATCGCCAGCAGCAGCACGTGCTCGGTCGTCGCGATCTTGAGCAGCGTGGAGCGGAAGAGCGGCCCGTGCTTGAGATCGAACGGACGCTGCGCCTCCGCCGCGCACATCTCGGCCAGCGCATCCAATGACGTATCGATCACCGGCAGCGGCCACGGCGCGGGCGCGTGAATGATCTGGATCGGCTCGCCGCGATCGTCGGCGAACGTTGTGCGCAGGGCCTCATGACGCTGAACCAGCGCCTCAAGCGCGCGGCGCAGCACCTCGGCGTCCAGCGCTCCTTGCAGCCGGATCGCAAAGGCCAGGTTGTAGCGCACACTTTCGGGCTCAAGCTGATCCAGCAACCACAGCCGCTGCTGCGGAAACGAGAGCGGCAGCCGCTCGGCGCGCGACACACGCGGGATCACGCTCTGCGGCACGACGTCGGCAGGCTCCAAGGGCGCAATCTGGCGCGCCAGCTCGGCGATCGAAGGATATTCGAAGATCGTTTGCAGCGACAGATCGATGCCAAGCTCGGCGCGCAGCCGCACCAGCAGCTGAGTCGCCAGCAGCGAGTGGCCGCCCAGATCGAAGAAGTTGTCTTCAACGCCCATGCGCTCGATCTTGAGCACATCGGCCCAGATCGCGGCGATCTGCTGCTCGGTCTGAGTGCGCGGCGCGACATACTCGGCATGCGCACGGCCCGTCAGCTCCGGCAGCTCCGGCAGCGCCCGACGATCCAGCTTGCCGTTGGGCGTCAGCGGCAGCGCATCCAGCACGACGATCGCGTTCGGCACCAGAAACTCGGGGAGGCGAGATTGGAGGAAACTGCGCAGGCCCTCACCCCCTAGCCCCCTCTCCCACTGCGGTAGGCGAGGGGGGATTTCCGGCGAGGCAAGCAGCGCCGTTACACTGCTTTGTTCTTTGTTCTCTGTTCTTTGTTCCTCGTTAGGTTCTTGGTTCTTGGTTCTTGGTTCTTCCGTCACGTACGCCACCAGCTGCGGCACATGACCGACGCCGTAACGCACGGCTGCCGCCGCGTCCTGAACCTCGGGATGCTGGCGCAGGACTGCTTCGACCTCGCCCAGCTCGACGCGGAAGCCACGCAGCTTGATCTGCCCATCGATGCGACCCAAAAATTCCAGCGTGCCATCGGCGCGCCAGCGCACCCAGTCGCCGCTGCGGTAGAGCCGCGCACCTGCGCGAAACGGACTGGGCACAAAGCGCTCAGCCGTCAGCGCGGGCTGGTTGAGGTAGCCGCGCGCCAGGCCATCACCGCCGATGTACAGCTCGCCCGGCACACCGATGCCAACCGGCTGCATGGTGGTGTCGAGGACGTAGACCTGCGTGTTGGCGATCGGGCCACCAATCGGCACGCTGCTGCCAAGACGCTCGGGATCGTCCACGCGATAGCAGCAGCTAAAGGTTGTGTTCTCGGTCGGGCCATAGCCGTTGATCACACGACCCTGACGTAGCGCCTGCGCCGCCCGACGAACGTGCGCCACCGAGAGCACGTCGCCGCCGGCCAGCAGCTGCCGCAGCGATGCCAGGGCGTCCAGGTGTGTATCTACCATCTGATGGAAGAGGCCGGCGGTCAGCCAGAGCGTTGTGATGCGCTCGGTACGAATCGCCTGCGCCAGCCGATCGAGCGAGGGCCGTGCCTCGGGATACAGCACCAGCGTCGCGCCATTGAGCAGCGCGCCCCAGAGCTCAAAGGTCGAGGCATCAAAGGCCAGCGGTGCAAGCTGCAGCACGCGCTCATCCGGCCCGAACTGCGCATAGTTGGTCTGCTGTACCAGCCGCACGACCGCCTGATGCGGCACGGCGATGCCTTTGGGCTGCCCAGTCGAGCCCGAGGTGTACATCACGTAGGCCAGGCTTTGCGCCGTGGTGTCCGAAACCAGATTTTCGCTGGGTTGGCGCGCGATCGTCTGCGCTTCGGCGTCAAGACAGAGGAACTCGGCCACGTCGTCGGGAAGCGCACCGAGCAGCCGGGAATGCGTCAGCACCAGCGGCGCGCAGGCATCGCGCAGCATTGTGATCAAACGTTCGCCCGGGTAGCTCGGGTCGAGCGGCAGATACGCGCCGCCGGCTTTGAGCACGCCAAGGATCGCCACCAGCAGCTCCGGCTCGCGTTCCAGGCAGATGCCCACACACACGTCCGGCCCGACGCCACGCGCTCGCAGCGTATGCGCCAGCTGGTTCGCCCGTCGATTCAGCTCCGCGTAGCGCAGCTCGACATTGCCAAGAGTTACAGCGATCGATTCCGGCGCACGGGCGGCCTGCGCCTCAAACAGTTGATGAATGCCCAGATCGCGCGGATACTCCGTCGGCGCGGCGCTCCACTGGGCGATCTTTTGGCGATCGTGGTCGATCAGGAGCGGCAGCCGATCAAGCGGCAGATCGGGAGCGGCGACTACACTTTCCAGCACCTGCTGAAACTGCGCCACCAGCCGTACGATCGTGCCGGCATCAAAAAGATCCGTGCTGTACTCGGCGCGGCCTTGCAGTCCATCGGCGCTTTCCCACAGATCCAATGTCAGCTCGAACTTCGCGGTGCCGGTATCCAGCTCAACCGGGCTGAGTCGCAGGTTGGGCAGATCGAGATCGCGCAGCAGATCGTCACGCAGCACAAATACGGTCTGAAATAGCGGATTGCGGCTCAGGCTGCGCTCCACGTGCAGCGCGTCAACGATCCGCTCGAACGGCACGTCCTGATTGCTGTACGCATCGAGCGTGGTCTGGCGTACCTGCTTCAGCAGGCTGCGGAACGAGGGCGCATCGGTAAAGCTGGCGCGTAGCACGAGCGTGTTGACGAAAAAGCCGATCAGCGTCTCGGTCTGTGAGCTGGCGCGGTTGGCGATCGGTGAGCCGACCAGCACGTCGCTCTGACCGCTCAGGCGGTAGAGCAGCGTTTGGAAGCCGGACAGCAGCGTGGTGAACAGCGTGACCTCTTCGCGCTGGCTGAGAGTCTTGAGCTGCTGCACCAGCCATGCCGGCAGCGTGAAGCTGTGGGTTGCGCCGCGAAACGACTGGACCGGCGGATGCGGGCGATCGGTGGGCAGGCTGAGCGTCGTGGACGCATCGGCCAGCTGCTGCTGCCAGTAGGCCAGCTGCTCCGCAAAGCCGGTGCTTTCCAGCCGTTCACGCTCCCAGATCGTGAAGTCGGCGTATTGCAGCTCCAACTCAGGCAGCGCGACCGACGCGCCACGCAGCAAGTCGCGGTAGATCGCGCTCAGTTCACGCAGCAGCACGCCGATCGACCAGCCGTCCGCAATGCTATGGTGCAGATTGAGAACCAGGATCTGCTCGTCGTCGGCCAGACCGAGCAGAGTCGCGCGCAGCAGTGGCCCGCGCTGAAGATCAAACGGACGCTGCGCCTCCTGCGCTACCAGCTGGCGCGCCTGATCCTCGCGCTGCGCTCGCTCCGCTGCCGATAGATCGATCTGCTCCAAGTGCAGCGGCAGCTCCGGCACGACGACCTGCACCAGCTGATTGTCCTCGGTGGCGAAGATGGTGCGCAGCGTTTCGTGCCGCGCGACGATCGCGGATAGGCTGGCTTGCAGGACGGCGACATCCAGCGCGCCCTGCATCCGTATCGCAACCGGCAGATTATAGGTCGCGGTATTGGGCACCATCTGCTCGATGATCCACAGCCGCTCCTGGGCAAACGATGCCGGAAACACAAACACGTCGTCCGTGAGATCGAGTGTTGTTGAGGCATCCTCGATGCTATAGTCTTGGGTATTCATACGCTCTCTTTGTCTTAGCTACCTGGTGTTGCCGGCCTCATCTTTGAGGACTGATGAGCGTCGCGCGCGATACGCCTCGCGGCTGACGCGGGCCAGCGGGACGCTAGGATTGCTGGATGTCGCCGCACGAGCCTGATCGATCAGCGGTGCCAGAGCTGCGATTGCAGGCTGCTCAAAGATCGTGCGGAGGGACAGCTCGGCTTTGAGGTCTTCCTGGATGCGCACGAGCAGCTGCATCGCCAGCAGCGAGTGGCCGCCCAGATCGAAGAAGCTATCTTCAACGCCGATGCGCTCGATTTTGAGCACGTCGGCCCAGATCGCTGCCAGCCGGCGCTCGGTCTCGGTGCGCGGCGCGACATAGCGTGTTTCGGCGCTACCAGGCGTGCTCGGCGCGGGCAGCGCCTTGCGATCGAGCTTGCCGTTGGGCAGCAGCGGCAGCGCGTCGAGCACCACGATCGCACTCGGCACCATAAACTCGGGCAGCTGCGCGCCGACATGCTGGCGCAAGTCGGCAGAACCTAGAACCGGGTGCCCTCCGGGCGACTTAGAACCATCCGAAGCAACCCCTAGGTTCTGGGTTCTCCAATCTAGGTTCTCTACTACGTACGCCACGAGCTGCGACGTGCCGTCTGCGCCTGGCTGTATCACGGTTACCGCGTCGTGGACGGCTGGATGCTGGCGCAAGCGCGCGCTGATCTCGTCCAGCTCAATGCGATAGCCGCGCAGCTTGACCTGATGATCGATTCGCCCCAGGATCTCGACGGTGCCGTCAGCGCGCCAGCGGCCCAGATCGCCCGTACGCACCATGATCTGGCCGTCTTCAAACGGACAGGGCACGAAACGCTCGGCGGCGAGATCCGGACGAAACAGGTAGCCGCGCGACACACTCTCGCCCGCGATGCAAATCTCACCGGCGATGCCCACCGGCTGTAGCTGATCGAACGGATTCAGAATATAGATACGGTTGTTTTGGAGCGGCCTGCCCACTGTGATCGGCAGATCGATGTCCTGCACTCGAATCGAGCCGAGAATGTTGATGTCGCTGATCTCGGTCAGACCGTAGATATTGACGATCTCAACCGCGTGGCCGAGCTGCCTGAAGACCGCCTGGAGCAGCCGTCGTTCGATCTTCTCGCCGCCGATCAGCAGGTAGCGCAGCACGTTCGGCGGCTGCTCCGGCGCGACCTCGTTGAGCACGGCCTGCATGTACGACGGCACCGCGTCGAGCAGCTGGATCTGCTGCTCGTGCAGGTAGCGCAGCAGTGCGCGGCTGTTGAACTTGACCGCGTCGGGGATGATGTGCAGCGTGCGGCCAAAGATCAGGCTGGGGAAGATCTGATTGACCGAGATGTCGAAGCTGATCGACGTGATCAGGCCGACATTAAGGACCGCCGGATCGTTGAAGTAGACGCGCAGCCCATGCACCAGGTTGAGCACGCCTTGCTGCGTGACCATCACGCCTTTGGGTCGTCCCGTCGAGCCCGAGGTATAGATCACATACGCCAGATGCTGGGGCAACACGTCGCGGGCTGAATTCGTCTCTGGATACGCTGCCAGCCGCGTCCAGTCGGCATCCAGGCGGAAAACTTCGGCCTGGTGTTCTGGCAATCGTTCGACCAGTGCGGCCTGCGTCAAGAGCACGGGCGCACGGCTATGGCTGAGCATGTACTGCAAGCGATCGGCGGGATAGGCCGGATCGAGCGGCAGATACGCGCCACCGGCTTT
>JAFAYS010000569.1 GCA_019240175.1 Chloroflexota bacterium
AGGGGATTATGAGTGATCAACGCGCTGTCGATCAGCGTGCAACAACGTGTGATCGCTTGTTCAACTCAGCAGGACCACTACGAGCGGACGGCAGGGGCGGTGTGTCGACGGTGCCGCTGTGCCTCGCTCGCGTGTACGCTGCTGCAGGATACCCTGCCAAGCCTACTTGCTGGGCGTGTCGTCGGTCCAGTCGGCCCAAAACCAGACGGTGACCACACCATCTCCGCTGTCAGCGGAGTGCGAGATCGAAATCAAGCGCTCCCGCCCAATGTGTGTTGCGAACGTCGCCGCCTCTGTGAGCAACTCAGGCCAGCGTTTGAAGGTGCTGCGAAAAACCTTGAACGCGACTCGCAGGGTTTCGTCTCCGCCTTGCACAGCAGGGTTCAGTGGGGTCAAGCGCTGCGTCGGCAGACCTGCCGATGAATATTCCTCAAATCCGCCCGACGCTGCGGGATCGTTGTCAGATCGTCGCCACATAGCATCCTCCAAGATGGGTGATTGTCCGCGTGCCGCTTCCGACAGTGTAGCATGGGTATGATGGCTGCACACGCATCTCAAGCTGCAATACTGACGGAGTTGGCAACGAATGGATAGGAGGTTAGATTATACCGATAATCAAATTTCTCAATATCATCCTCTTTAGAACTATACATTGACCGCTTGAACCCAACCATGTCCGCCACTGGGGCCAATGCTGCTGTTGTACCAGGGAGTCAGGATCTGCTTTCCGGATCATCGACTCCCTGATACAGGCACCGATAGCTTCTTCTGACCTAAACGCCTTGTTAGCGGGCACGGCTGGCTGGCTCCTCCAGTCGCTCTCGCAGCCATACGGCGACCGCGCGGACCTGGGGCGGTTGCAACAGCGTATAATGATCGCCCGGCATCGTGTGTGCGCCAACCCCGCGCAGTGCGAAGCGCCGCCATGCGTCAAGGCTATCCGCTGCTGTTCCAATCGACGCGCTTGCCTGGATTAGCTCGATGTGGACGGCTACGGGTTCTGGCTGATATTGCTGAAACGCCTGCATGTTGGCCTGAAAGACCCGCGCCAACCGCCGCACCTGATCATCTCCGACATCCGGTGGAAGTGCGCCCTGCTCACGGGCGTGCGCCAGGATATACGCTTCGCGCGCTGCTGGCTCCAGCTGGCGCAGCTCAGCCACGTCAATCCGCAGCGGCTGGCCCAGTAGTCTGCTCAGATCATCGATGACACCGGCGAGCAGTGCGGAGGTGTCCAGCGCGTCACCAGCCGCTTCATGCACCCATGTCGGGCTGCTGTCGATCAGCGCCAGCAGATCGATCTGCTCGCCCTGAGCATGCAGTTGCCGCGCCATCTCGAACGCAATCGTGCCGCCCAATGACCAGCCGCCGAGCAGGTAAGGACCTTGTGGCTGGACTGTGCGGATCGCCTGGAGATACGAATCTGCCAGCGACGGGATGTCGTCGATGGGGATCTGGTTAGGTTCCAGACCGCGCGCTTGCAGCGCGTAGAACGGTCGATCCGTGCCGAGTGCGCGGGCAAGCTCCGCGTAGCACACCACCGTCCCGCCCACGGGATGGATGCAGAAGAACGGCGCTTTGCTGCCCTGCGGCTGGATCGTCACGAGCGGTGTCCACGCACGACCCACCGTGTCGCGCTGGAGCTGCGTCGCCAGTTGAGCGATCGTCGGCGCGCGAAATACATTGTGCAACGGCAGCGTCTGGCCGCTCCATGCCTCGATAGCGGCCATCAGCCGTACCGCGAGCAGCGAGTGCCCACCCAGTGCGAAGAAATTGTCGTGAACGCCGACCCGATCTAGCTGGAGCACCTGCATCCAGATCGCCGCGAGCGCGGCCTCTTGCTTGGTGCGCGGCGCGACATACGCTGCGCTGCGCATGCTGCTGCGGTCAGGCGCGGGCAGCGCCGTACGATCGAGCTTGCCGTTGGGCGTCAGCGGCAATGCGTCCAGCAGCACAAACGCCGATGGGATCATGTACTCCGGCAGCGAGTCCAGCAAGAATGCGCGGATCGCCTCTGTGCTGAGCGCAGCGTCGGCCTCCGGCACAAGATAGCCGACCAATCGACCGTCGCTGTTCTCGTCGGCGCGGACGAGCACCACGGCCTCACGAATCAAGGGATGCTGCGTGAGCACCGTTTCGATCTCGCCGGGCTCGATGCGGAAGCCGCGTAGCTTGACCTGCTGGTCGATCCGGCCCAGAAATTCCAGGCTGCCGTCGACTCGATAGCGCACCAGGTCGCCGGATTTGTACAAACGTGTGCCGTGCAACTCCGTCCCAAACGGGTTCGGGATGAAGCGCTCAGCCGTGAGATCGGGCCGGTTCAGGTACTGGCGTGCCAGTCCCGCTCCACCAATATACAGCTCGCCCGCCACGCCGATCGGCACCGGCTCAAGCCGTTGGTCGAGCACATACAGCTCCGTGTTGGCGATCGGCCAGCCGAAGGAAACGCTCGCTCCCTGCAAAGCTTCGCGCACCACCTCCGGCGTGACCTGACGAATCGCACACGAGATGGTCGTTTCGGTCGGCCCATACTCGTTGTACACACGGCAGGTTGTCGGCACGAGCGCCAGCGCCCGCTCGGCGAGCGCTCCGCTGAGCAGCTCACCGCCCAGCACTACCGTGCGGAGATGCGCGAACGGCTCCGGCGTACGTGTCTCGATGTGCTCGGCAAGCGCCTGAAACTGCGAAGGCGTCATATTCAGCACGGTGATCTGTTGCTCCATCAGGTAGCCGGCCAGCGCCTCGACGTCACGCGCGATGTCGGCGTCGACCACATACAGGCTCGCGCCCGACAGCCAGGCCTCGAAGATCTCCCAGATCGAGAAGTCGAAGCTGAGATTATGGAACTGAATGACGCGATCCTCGGCGCGGAACTGGAAATAGCGCTGGTTCCACTGAAAAAACGACACCAGATTGTGATGATCGATCGGCACACCCTTGGGCTGTCCCGTCGATCCCGAAGTGTACATAATATACACAATGTCGTCGGCGCTGACCACGACGTCGGGTTGGCTGGTGTCCGCGTGGGCGATGTCGGCGGCATTGGTAAAAGCGATGGATGGGGCAAGATCAGCGGGTCGCGGCGTATGATCCAGCGCGATCAG
>JAFAYS010000878.1 GCA_019240175.1 Chloroflexota bacterium
GATGGACGGCAAAGTGCTGCCGCCGCCGAGCTTGCCGCCCGTGGGACCGCCGCCTGTGCAAACCAATGATGTGACGGTTCCAGTGCCGCCAGGCGAGAATCCCCGCATTCCTACAGGCTTTACCTTTTTCGGCCAGTTCATCGCGCACGATCTGACCTTTGATGCGCACTCAAGCTTTACGCAGCGCCACGAGCCCGCCGCCACCACAAACTTTCGCACGCCGTTGCTGGATCTCGATAGCATCTATGGCGCAGGGCCGGTCGCCAGCGCACATCTCTACGACAAAAGCAGCGACAAAACCAAGTTCCTGGTCGATGCCGATGCGCTATGGGATCTGCCGCGCAATAGCCAGGGCGTAGCGTTGATCAGCGATCCACGTGGCGACCAGACCGTGATTGCCGCGCAGCTGTTTCAGGTTTTTCTGCGCTTCCACAACGCCGTCGTCGATGAGCTTGGCAGCAGCTTCGCCACACCCGCCGAGCTGTTCGACGCGGCGCAACAGCTGGTGCGCTGGCACTATCAGTGGCTGATTGTGCATGAGTATCTGCCGCTGATCGTAACTCAGGAGCTGGTGAGCGATATTCTTGACCGCCGTGGAGGTCGTAGGTTTTACAAATGGCATGACGAACCGTTTATGCCGGTTGAGTTTGCCGAGGCCGCTTTCCGCTTTGGTCACAGCCAGCTACGCCCAAACTATTTGCTGAATGGCGCGTTTGCCAGCCCGCTCTTTGCCGCGCCAACGCCCGCCGATCCACGTCCAGTCGATCTGAACGGCGGCAAACGCGACCCACGCATGATCATCAACTGGCAGATTTTCTTCAACCTGGGCGCGAATCCACCGGGCTTTCCGTTCAACAGTATGCTGATCGATACGCTGCTGCCGACCTCGCTGCTGCGACTGCCATTCACAGGCCCTGACCGGCCTGACAATCCGGCCTCGCTTGCCAGGCGGACCTTGCTGCGACATCTGACCTTTGGTGTGCCTTCTGGCCAGTCGGTTGCCAGAGCCATGAACCTGGAGCCGCTCGATCCGTCTGAGCTGGTGGATCTGGAGCCTTTTGGCCTGGCCCAAAGCACGCCGCTGTGGTTCTATGTGTTGCGCGAGGCCGCGCGCCGTGCCCAAGGCCAGCATCTGGGGCCGGTCGGTGGGCGAATTGTGGCGGAGGTGATCATTGGGCTGCTTCAGGCCGATCCACGATCGTATCTGGTGCAAAATCCGCAGTGGCGTCCGGTCTTCGGCCAGCAGAGCGGCCAATTCGGCATCGCCGACCTGCTGCGATTTGCCGGTGCTGCCTAAACGCTCGACGCGGCATCACATGAATTAGCTCACGCGCCACCAAGGTTAACAGCCGGTTGGTGGCGTGTTTCTTTATCTGAACATCGTGACTGACGGCTGATTCTGCTGCATAGATCTCGCTTTGCTCCGGCTACGTTCCGACGGCGATCAAGAGGAGCACGCAACGCCGATGGCTAGTTACCGACCGACTGCTCTAGCCGCGAACAGGCCGCCTCAAAAGACTCGCCACGGCTCCACAACGTTTCGAAGGCGATCTTCACCAGCTTGGCAAGCTGCTTGTGCTCGATCACCAGAATCGTCAGATCGGTGCGGCCAGCGATCGGATCTTCCATCGCGAACATCACGATCTCCTCGTCAACGATCACCAGTTTGAGCGGCAGATGCTCGACAAAGCGCGCTTCTTCGCCGTGACGGATGAAGAAATCGACGGCCTGACGCGTTTCTTCGCTCTGCAACACGCTGTACTCGTAGATCGAGCAAGCCTGAATATTGCGCTTGAGCGTTTCCAGCCCTTCCACGTTTTCCTGCGGAGGCCGGGCATACGGCGGCTTGGTGAAGATCAAGATCTCGCGCTGGCAGTTGGACTGGATCTCGGCAAAGCGCTGGTTGATCGCCGTCCGCCCACGCAGCACCTCGATATACTCAAGCGGGCTGCTTTCTTCTTTGCCCTCCTGATACTGATCGCTCAGCTCCTCGACCAGCTCATTGGTCATCGTTTCCAGGCGGCTCAGCCGCTGCTGCTCACGCTCCAACAGCGCGCTCAGGGCGCTCTTCGGCGAGACTGCGGCGTACTTGGTGCCGTGACGACCAGGCCGGCTGATCGCCAGGCCGCGCTCGACCAGGCTCGCCAGAATATCGTAGATGCGCTGGCGCGGCACGCCCGAAATATCGGCGACCTGCGTTGCCGAGAAGCTTTCTTTGCCAAGCAGCGCCGTGTACGCTTTTGCCTCATACACGTTGAGTCCAAGCTGGGTTAAACGGTTGATGTGATTTTCAAGCACAGTACCTTCCACCTTTGTTCGATAAAAGCGCGGCTGGAAAAAGTCTGCCCATAGTATAAACCTGCTGTTGCCTGATCAACAACCAGCGCAATCATGGATGCATATAGGATTTCTATACCAATCGCCACACCTTTTATTGAGCAAAAGCACGTATCCCACACGATTGACTTAAAGATTTCAATCTCAGAAAGCGTTGATGATCGGTTGGTAAGCTGGATTGTAAGATGTATCGTCGCTACCGGCGAACAATCGGCGATGTCGGTGGGCATCGCAAAACAGACGCAGTTTAAGGAGATGCGGTATGGATCAGGACGAGCAGCAGGAACCGCAGAAGCGCACCGTGTACGCGCCACAGTCGAATGATGCGCAGCAGACACCGGCGGTGATCAGCGTCGAGCTGGCCGAAGATGAAGACGTGCAATGGCAGTGGACGCACTACACCGACGGGCGCAGCGCCGTCACCGGCTATACGATCGTCAAGCGGCAGCAGGGCTAGCATATGCCAAAAAGGACACGCTGAGCGTGTCCTTTTTCGTGCGCTGAATGAGTGGAGCGCTTAGGCAGCCGGGCGATCGTTCTGGCTGTGACCATCGACTACAGCTTCGTCTGCTTGTCCACTAATATTGTGGAGCACGTCGCGCATTACGAAGGCACGCACCAAATCGTCGGCGCTATTGACCTGTAGCACGGCGCGGCTATTGCCAGCCAGAGCACGAGCAACCTCAAGTTGGCTCATCGCCAGTTCGCGCTGCGCCGCGTGGGGATTATTGCGCAGGGTTTCTTCCAGGCGTGACAGCCGCATCATCTCGGCCTCGGCCTCAAGCTCGGCGATGCGGCGACGCGCCTCGGCCTGCTGCACCTGAACCTGTAGCTCCTCACGCTCACGCTCGACGCGGGCAACCACCTGCTGACGAGCCAACGCTTCCTGGTCGGCCTGGCGACGCTGGGCCAGCGCCTGCTTCTCGGACTGCTCGGCGCGCTGTAACACCGCGAGCTGTCGCGCTTCCTGCGACTGCAAGAACTCCGCGGGCGGTCGTGCATCGGTGATGTTGATCTTGGCGATCGTCACGCCGTACTGCTCAACATCGACGTTCAACGACTCGCGCAGACCGGCGGTCTCTTGCCGCGCCAGATCGTTGACCTGATCCGAGGTGACCAGGCGCACCATCGAGCGGATCGCGTCCTGACAGGCCGCCTGGAAGACCTGATCGAAGCCGCTAGCCGAGATGCCGTACACAAAGCGATACGGGTCGGTGACCATGAAGGTGATCGACGTATCGACGGCAGCGCGGACGTTATCGCGGGTCGGCGCTTCTTTGACCGGCGCGTCGTACGGGATCTCGCGACGCGTCACGAGATGCGAGACGACCACCCACGGCGCGATAAAATGCAAGCCCGCGCCGACTGCACCGATATGCTTACCGCCACGAGCCAGCAGCGCGTTCGCACCTTCCGGCACCTGAATATACAGCGAGCGCAGCAGGCCAAAGAGGATAAACAGGATGCCAAAGAAGAAGCCCGCGATGCCAAAGCCGGTTCGCTCGGCAGCACCGGCAACGAAGAATCCGGCCAAAATAATGAAGACACCAAAGATCACAAGGCCCCAGCGGATGCGATTCTGGCGCTTCGGCACGACCACGATCGGCGTACGGCCAGCCTCGTCCTTGCGTCCAAACACCTCCGCCGCCTCTTCGATCGCCGCGCGGACCTGGGCCAGCTGAGAGATACCTTGAGCTATCTGATTATTGTACGGACCTGGGCCTTGAGACATGAAGTGTTCCTCCTATGAATACCTGTG
>JAFAYS010001022.1 GCA_019240175.1 Chloroflexota bacterium
CACTCGTTTCTGAATAGTTAATGCCTCCTGATAGAAGAGCTTGGCACCGGCATAATTCCCTTGCGCGCTCAGAGCCTCGCCTAATCCATTAAGGCTACGGGCTGTCTCGGGATGATTGAAGCCCAGCAACTGTTTCCAGAGTGCTAACGCTTGCTCATAGTACTGTTGAGCTTCGGTATAGGCTCCTTGCAGGTACATGACTTCGCCCAATTTATTCAACGTCCATGCTGTATCGGGATGCTCATCACCTAGCAGCTTTTTTTCAATTGCTAATGCCCGCTCATGACAGTATTGTGCTCCCCTGATATCTCCTTGCGCCTGTAGTATTAAGCCGAGGCCATTCAGGCTTCGTGCTGTATCGGGGTGCTCCATGCCAAAGATGCTTTCTTGGATCTCTAACGCTTGCTTATAGTACTGCTCAGCTTCGGTATAGGCTCCCTGGGCATGCATAACTTCCCCTAGCCCGCTGAGAGTCTGCGCTATTTCTGGATGCTCCATCCCCAATATCTGTTTTCGGATCACTAACGCTTGTTGATAGTAGTAAACTGCCTCAGCATACGCTCCTTGCGCCCAGAGCACCAATGCCAGGCTATGCATGCTCCGCGCCAGAGCTAGATGTTCAGATCCCAATACCTGTACCTGGAGCATCAAAGCACGCTCCAGGTAGCTGCGCGCCTCTGCATATTCTCCCTGAGACCATAGTACCCCGCCCAAAGATTGGAGAATGAGGATGGTGTGGTGATGTTCCTCGCCGAGCAGGCGTTTGCTGATGTCCAGTGCTTGCTCCTGGTATGCTCGTGCTTGGGGATACTCGCCTTGCCCCCAGAGCACACGACCCAAGAAATGCAAGCTGCGAGCGGTGCTAAGATCCTCCTTGCCGAGCAGCTGCTCGCTCATGTTTAGTGCTTGCTCGTGGTACTGCCGTGCTCGTGTATACGCTGCTTGCTCGTATAGCGCGAGTCCGAGATTATTCAGGCTCAATACGATATTTGGGTGCTCCGGTCCCAGCGTCTGTGCCCAGATCGCTAGCGCCTGCTCATGGTAGTGCTGCGCCCCCTTAAAGTCGCCAATCATCCATAAGTGATCGCCCAGCGTGGTACACAAATCCCCGGCTTTCTCACTCGCACGTTGCTGCGCGGCATCGGTGATAAAACGTAGATGCGACTGCAACCCAATCACTGTTCGCAGATCGCCCGCGCTGTTCAACTGATCGACGACTCGCTGCAGCGCTGCTTCTACCGCCGCTTGCGCCGCTGTATCCTGCGTTACCGCGCGCACAAAAGCTACCAGCAGCCGGTGTACGCGGATATTGTCTTCATCAGTTTCCACAAGCCCTAGATCAATCAAGCGAACGATCGCATCCTCGGCTTGCAGAATTGCGTCGAGATCGTCGGGGAGGCCGCGCGTTTGGAGCAGGAGCGAGCGTGGGATCGACTCACCGGGCGCGAGGTAGGCGGCGCGGGCGATGAGCTGGAGCGCGAGCGCATCAATGGGATCGACGGGCGCAAGCTGGGCGTAGCTCTGCTCAAAGGTGCGGGCCACATGCTGCACATGCTGCGTTGGCGAGAGGCCAGCCTCGCGCAGGGAGCGATCGTCGAGGATCGTCGGCATTTGGAGGCGGCGCAGGTATTGCGCGGGCGTGAGCGCATGGCGATATTTGGCCAGAAAGCTGCCCGCAAGATGCATGGCCAGCGGTAGGTCGCCCAGGGCAGCGGCGATCGCGTCAAGCTCGGCGCTGGTGTCCGGTAAGTCAGGGCGGAACCTACGCAGCAGCGCGATGCTCTCGGTTCTGACCAGCACTTCCAGCCGCAGCGGCTGAACGCCCAGCGTGGCATCCCACTGCGCGCGCCGGCTTGTGATCAGCACGCGGCAGCCGCCGTACTTCGGCTTCCACTGTTCTAAAAGCGTCTCGTCCTCACAGTTATCGAAGACCAGCAGCCGAGGGATTGGGCTGCTCCAGGCTGTCAGCACGCGCCGGACCTGCTCGTCAAGCGATTGCGCGCCAAACTCGGGGCTAAGCTGCATGCCGTCCGCACCGCCACACGCCGCGACTTCGGCGGGCACGGCCTCCGGATCGGCGAAGTTGAGCCAGAGCACACCGCCGGGAAAGAATTGTCCATACCGATGCACGAACTCACAGGCCAGCTGCGTCTTGCCGATGCCACCCAGACCAGTTGCGGCGGCAACCTGCAGCTGCCCGATCGCAACAGTTGTGCCGGCTTTGAGCGCATGTGCGAGCTGGCTCATCGTCTGCTCACGACCGACAAAGAGCGGGTTGCGGCTGAGCGGCATGCGTGATCCTGGCGGCAGCGCTGCCGGTGGCGGAGCGATATCTACAGGTAGCTGATCTTTAGGCATCGGTGGAGGAGCTAGCGGCAGCGCCTGGATGTTGCGGGGTACGTGCGGGGCAGGCAACCGATCGACGCTGCGCTCAGCCCGCGCCACGTGAAGAAACAGCGCCTGTTCGTCGGGTGGAATCTGCAAGCATACCGCGAGCCGCTCCGCTATCTCACGCGACGGACGTAACGTGTCCGCCTCTAGCTTGCGGATCGTTACCTCGGCGCAGCCAGCCTGCTGAGCCAGGGCTCCTTGCGTAAGGTCAAGCGCTTTTCGCCGCCGCCGAACGCATATGCCAAACGAAAAAAACTCCTCCGTAGCGTCTGCCATTCGATCTCCATCCTCATACGTATGGGTAAAGAATATGGGTGTAATGCTCTGTTAGGGTGATGCGTTGCTGATCACAGAGGGCGCACGACGACAGAATGGTAAGTGCCGTTATCAGGGATATCGCTGGGCGCTACCGTTTTTTCTATCGTTAACCGATACAGCGATAGCACGCCGCTATGATGAAATACTGACATGTCCGGTGCTATTCACTCAGGTACCAATCCCCGCTAGTCTATAGGAGTGCTCCCATGTGCAACTGCTCAATCCAGCTTCTGATCGACCCGGCAGATCTTCAGGCGATCCAGGCCACAAACCGTAACATCGTGGTAGCGCGCTCGGCGAACAATGGCCAGGCCCCGCATGTTGTCTGGCAGAGCTTCGCGCCCGGCGAAGATAACACGGTTGCCTGGGCCGAAGACTATGCTATCTACGCCGCGAATACGCCGCTCAAGCATGGCGCGCGGATTTTACCGACCCGCGCGATGCCCTACCCGGCTTCGCCGTCGGGAGCGTATGCTTTCACCGCCGACGCGCAGTTCCACGGCCCCTACGCTAGTGATCGACCGTTGGGTAGCCGGCAGTTCTGTGTCCATAACGAAGTTCCACCCTCGCACTATCCCGCGCTGACCTTCGGCGTTGCCCAAAGCGCCATCATCAACGACGTTACATCAAACATTCGCCCGCTCAGCGCCCAGTCGATCGCGGCGTACGAGGCGGCGGTATTCTCGCCGCTCAACACGGTGCATGTGTGGCTCCAGGCGGAGTTGTTCAGCGGAACCGTGCAGACGTACCTGCCGGAGGCGGTGACCAGCGTAAACCTGGGCTGGCTCTCGCATAAGCAGACGCTCAAGTACGACGCGACGCGGGATATGTTCATCCCCTATTCCGCTGTGAAGCGCAGCTTCATCTTATCGATGCCCAACGTGATCTGGCCTGGCTCGGTCGGCGATCGCCAGAATAGGGCTTCACGTCACGCGGCCTAATCGGCGACGCTGCCGCAATCTCCTGAAGCGCCATGTATGCCTATCCATCTCCCCCAACGCTCATTTTAGCTGGAGGAAGATCATGTTTGCCAAGATTCGCGCCAACCGTGCCAAGACCTTGCTCGTGCTGGGAATGTTGCTCGTCGGATTCGGTCTGCCGCTACGTCCAATTGCCGCCGTTCATCTCAGCAGTGTGACCGACGCTTCCCGAGATTGGCGACAGGCTTTGGAAGGGCGCTGGGATTGTCAGGGCACGAGCACCTTGGGCATGCGGGGTGTGGAGCCTTACGCAGGCCGACTCAAGAATGAGCTGGCGCGCGATGGCTCCTGGCTGATGATTGAGTTCGTCGAGCAGCGCTCTGAAGGCACGCCGTTTCGAGAGCGACAGCTCTGGGAGGTACTGGCGGACGGAACGCAGCGTCGGACGATCATCACCGATACTGGCACGGGTGGCATTCTGACATCGCCCAGGCTGCGGGGCAACGCTTCGAAGTGGGAAGGACCCTTCGGCGAGGCGTTTCTCTCCGAGAAGCTGACTCTGCGCTCGCCTAACCAGCACCACTGGCGCGGTGAGCTGACTCAAGACGGGCAGTACGCGGGCTACTACGAGCTGACGTGCACGCGATTGTTGTCTCACTGATGCGCTGGAAGCCGAGCAGCGAAAAGACCGGAGCGTGGGTTGCGATCGGAGCTACAGCGCACCGCTTCACCCAGCCACAGATGCTACGCTGGCGGAACAAGCACCGGCCCGAGCTTCGAGTATCAGCCAGTGAGTCCATAGCGTGCGATCGGCGGAGCGCCGACCGATGTTTCGTCGGCGCTCCAACATAGCGTTGCAAATTGGCGCAGGCGGGTTATTCCTGTGGGCCTAAATGTTGGGCAACCTCTGGCGGAAACGTGCGCGCCGGCAGGTTGTCTTCGGGCGAGAAGCGCGGTAGGTTCGGATCGTGTTGGCTGGCGCGCAGGTACTGGCGCTTGGTGACGCGCTCGCCGTTAACATAATACTGAGGATAGCCGCGTCGCAGCCTGCCCTGGCTATTCCACTGGCGCAGAATTCCGTGCGGCTGGCCGTTCGCGTAGTGGCCTTCTTCGTACACGCTGCGCTGGTCGCCGTTGAGCCACCACTCGAAGCCATGCCGCTGGCCGTCGCGGTAGTAGCGCACCTCGCTCAGCACGGGCTGCTCGCCGCCACAGCCTGAGCGCCAAAGATCAATACCGGTGCCGTGCTGCATGGTGTAGCTGCCGAGATACGTGCCGTCGTATCCCCACTGATGCGCCGTGCCGTGCTCAAGACCGTCTGCGTAGGGAATGGCCGACATCAAGCTGCCCGGCATATCCCAGCGGTAATCAATGCCGTGGTAGCGATCACCACGCAGCCCTACGTCGCCGGCAAGCTCGCCGCTCTCGAAAAAGTAGCGCCTGCCGACCCGCTGCCCGTCGAGCCAGTACTCGGCTTGTGCTTTGCTGCCGTCCTCGTGAGTTTCGATGACGCGCTCCTCGGCGCTGTCGGGAATCGAAGACCGATATGCTGGTGCTTCTGACATATGCTCCTAACTGTTTGCGGATGCCGCCTGCATCCAGACCGATCGTAGCACAACGCTGGTGTTCTGCCTTGATCTAAAGGACGATCTTCAAGAACTGTCTTGCATAACGTTGTGCTTTGTTCTTCGCGAGGCCCTCACCCCCTGACCCCCTTTCCCACTGCGGTAGGCGAGGGGGAGTAGTGGTACTTCTTGGTTCTTGGTTCTTGGTTCTTGGTTCTTGGTTCTTGGTTCTTGGTTCTTCGCACTCTGACACAGCGCTGATAATCGAGGGAACTTTCAACAAAAAGTCAGCGTTATGTTGGTTATCACAGATATTCACGCGGAGGTCCATCATGGGACGCAGATTCATCGTAGGACTGCTGGTGCTGCTCCTGTTAGCGGCCTGCGGCGGTAGCCCACGCTTCGACAGCACCGCCAGTGCTCCGGCCAATGCAGAAAGAGAACAGGCAACTGGTGGCGACGCGGCCTTCCCACCGGCTGCCGAAGAACCAGCTGCGGCGGCACCGGAAGCGCCGCAGGATACGGCGGGAAAGCCCGCTGGCGGTAACGCAGGCTCCGACAGCGACGATCGGCAGGTGGCAGAGCGCAATGCACAGGGTCAGTTCAACCGCCTGGTCATTCGCACCGCAAATATCGCGCTGGTCGTCGATAACGTCGACAGCACCGAGTCACGCCTGCGCCAGATCGCCGAAAGTCGTGGCGGCTACGTGCTGGGCTCGCAGGTCAGCGGCGACGAGGATCAGCGCCGGGCGGAGATTTCGTTCAAGGTGCCCGCGACGCGCTTCGACGAGGCGCTGGCTGAGGTGGCCAAGCTCGCGCTCGAAGTCGAGAGCCAGGATGTCGAGGGCCAAGATGTCACCGACCAATATGTGGATCTCAGTTCACGGCTGCGCAACCTGCAGGCGGTTGAGGCGCGGCTGATCGACTTTTTGCAGCAGGCTCAGAAGGTCGAGGAGGCGCTGCAGGTGAATCAGCAGCTGAGCGAGATCCAGGGCCAGATCGAGGAGGCCGAGGGTCGCATCGCCTATCTCAAGGAGAGCGCCGCCTACTCCACGATCAACGTCTCCATGCGAGGCGAGGCGGTCGTGGTGATCGAGCCGGATCGAAGCTGGTCGCCGGCGTCCACCGCGCGCAACGCCGCCAACAGCGTGATCGCGTTTGCTCAGGTTGTCGCCGATATTCTGATCGTCTTCGCGGTCTGGTTCCCGATCTGGCTGCCTGCGCTGATCCTGAGTGTGTGGCTGTGGCGTCGCTCACGGCGTGCCCCGGCTCCGACAACGCCGACAACGCCGACGACTTCATCGCCGCAGCCATAAGCTCTGCTTCCAAGATTGCCTACGAGCGCCGCCCACCACGCGGCGCTTATTTTTTTGCCTTACAATTTGCTTACATTCTCGCTCAAGCCACAGCCTTTTTCTGCTTGTCGAATGTCTTTTTAGCGCATCACAACCACCCGAAACACGTACTACATAAATGGCGGATATTTGCCTGCTGTCAACCTCTGGCGCACTTCTTGCCACTAGCTTAGAGTTGCCCGATGACCTGGCAGCGCGACGTAGAGATAATGATTCATGGAACGAACCAGGCTTAAATTGGCAAGAGTTTATGCCATAAGCGATACATTTGTCGGCGCTTCGTCTTTCGGGAGTCGCGAGGCGAGCGTCAACGACTATCTGCGCGGTGCCTTTGATTCGGTCGGGGCGGTGATGTACACCATTGACCGCGCCTTTCGCATCACGATGGTCAACCAGGAGTGGGACCGCTTTGCCATTGAGCACGGCGGTCTGACGATCACTGGCGCTGCGGTCATCGGCAAAAATGTGCTGGAAAGCATGAGCGGCGAGCCACGCCAGGTCGTTCGGCAAGCCTGCGAGTCGATCTTTGCCGGCATGGCATCTCAGCATACGCTTGAGGTCGATTGCTCCACGGACTCGCCGCTCTTCTACCGCATGGAGATCACGCCGCTCAAATCCAGCGCCGGCGAGATCATCGGCGCGAGCTTTTGCAGCCGCGATATCACCGCGATCAAGCAGCTTGAGGCCGAGGTCGGCAGGCGACAGCAGCAGCTAGAGCAGGCGCTCGTCGCGCTGCGGCAGCGTGAGGCGCGGGCAAATATTCTTCAGCATATCGCCGAGGCCTTGAACTCGCTACAGTCGTTGCCGGCGCTGCTTCAAGCGATCGCCGAGGCCGTGGTGACGGAAGGCATGTTCCAGGCGGCGGCGATCTATCTGCTGGACGAAACCAGCCAGCGCTGCGATCCGATCGGCACCTGTGGCCTGGATCTGGCGGCCAGCGATCCGCGCGCCTTTGCCTGCGATTCGTCGCTGGCGGGACGCGCGCTGCGTGAGCAAAGCATCCAGATCATCGTCGACGCGTCGCAAGCAGAGCAATACATTGTGCCGAAGCTCAGCATGGGCACAGCACGTGCGATCGCCGCGCTGCCGATTCTGGTCGACGGGAGGCACGGCGTGCTCGAAGTGTATGCCGAGCAGCCGCACAGCTTTGACGGTGAGCAGAGCGGCCTGCTAGCGACGCTGGCGGATCAGGTCGCGCTGGCGATTCGCACAACCCGCAGCTTTGAGCGGGAGCGTCGCCGCACCGAGCTGATGCAGCTGCTGAATCGGGTCGGCGAGCATCTGGCCAGCGAGCTGCGCACCCAGGCGATTGTGCAGTATGTGACCAACGTGCTGGTCGATCGGCTGGGCATCACCTTTGCGCGCGTGTGGCTCTACGACAATATCAGCGATGAGCTGGTGCTGCGCTCTAGCTCGGGTTTATACACCGAGACCACGGGAGCTTTTAGCCGCCTGAAGATCGGGCAGCAGCGCGTTGGCGAGATCGCGGCGCTGCGCCAGGCCTTTGTCACGCACGATGTTGCCAATGAGTCTGGGCTCGGCGAGCGCGGCTGGGCGGAGCAGACCGGCATTCGCAGCTTTGCGGGCTATCCGCTGATCGCGCGCGATCATCTGCTGGGTGTGGTCGGGTTTTTCAGCCGCCAGCCGCTGGACGACGAGCTGATCAGTATGATGGAGCCGTTTGTGCACCAGGTGTCGCTGGCGCTGGAGCGGGCGCAGCTGTATGTGGCGCAGGTGGCGGCCCGGCGCGAGGCGCAGGCGCACGCGCGCATGGCGACCGATCAGGCGCGTCAGCTGAGCGCCACGCTCGCGGCGATGGGCGATGGTGTATGGACCTGTGGGCGCAAGGGCGAGCTGCTGACCGTGAATCGTGCCGCGCTGACGATGTTTGGCCTGGGCGAAGGCTACGCAGATCTCAGCACGATCGATGATATTCCGCGTTTATTCGCCGATGGCTGCGCCGATGGGCCGCGCTGCTTCGGGCTGCGCGCCGCGCTGCAAGGGCGCACCGTGCGCGACGAGCTGACGCTTGAGCTTGCGCGCCAGCCGCAGAGCACGCAGGTCGTCGCCGTGATCGCCACGCCTATGCGCGATAGCACGGGAAAAATCGTCGGGGCGGTGGCGGTGGTGCGCGATATGACGCAGCAGAAGGCGCTGGAGCAGCTGCGTCGCGATTTTATTGCGGCGGCGGCGCACGAGCTCAAAACACCGATCACCACGCTCAAAGGCTATGCCCAGCTGGCGCTGATGCGCCTGCGCTCCAACATCGATCGGCCACGACTGCAGCGGGCGCTCCAGTCGATCGATATTCAGGCCGATCGCGTGGTGCATACCGTGCAGAAGCTGATGGACGTGACCAAAATGCAGGTCGGGCTGCTGGATTTGCAGCCGGAGGTGATCGATCTGGCGGCGCTGGTCAAGAGCTGTGTCGAGCACACGCAGGCTATGTCGTCGCGACATGAGCTGTCGCTGAGCGCGCCGGAGCAGCTAGAGATTATGGCCGACCGGCTGCGCATCACGCTGGTTGTGCAAAATATGCTGGATAACGCGATCAAGTATTCGCCCGAAGGCGGCACGATCGAGATCGAGCTGTGGAGCAAGCTCGGCGAATCCTGGCTGACAGTCCGCGACCATGGCGTCGGCATCGCGCGCGATAAGCAGCTGCGG
>JAFAYS010001037.1 GCA_019240175.1 Chloroflexota bacterium
CGCCGCCGAAGAGATCTACCCCACGCTGACGAGCGGCGGCACGCTGGTGCTGCGCGACGAGGAAATGCTCGGCGCGTTCGATCGCTTGCTGGCGAGCTGTGAGCGTCTGGGCATTACGGTGCTCGATCTGCCGACCGCCTACTGGCACCAGCTCACGGCGGCGATGGCCGAGCGGCATTTGAAGCTCCCCGATTGTATAAGATTGATGATTATCGGTGGTGAGCGCGCGCTGCCCGGCGCTGTGGCAAACTGGCACACCGCGATCGACCCCGAGCATCGTGTGCGGCTGATCAACAGCTACGGCCCCACCGAGACCACGATTGTCGCGACGTGGAGCGAGCTAACGCCGGATCAGGCTACCGGAGCCGAAGCGCCGATCGGTCGTCCGGTGGGCAACACGCACGTGTATGTGCTGGACGCTCACCAGCAGCCCGTGCCGATCGGCGTGGTGGGCGAGCTACACATCGGCGGCGCAGGGCTGGCGCGCGGCTACCTCAATCGTCCCGAGCTGACCGCCACACAGTTCATCGCCGATCCCTTTAGCGCCAACGCGCGGCTGTACAAAACCGGCGACTTGGTGCGCTGGCGCTACGACGGGCAGCTTGAGTACATCGGGCGGCGCGACGATCAGATCAAAATCCGCGGCTTTCGCGTCGAGCTGGGCGAGATCGAAGCGGCGCTGTCGCGGCATCCGGCGATCAAAGACGTTGCAGTGATCGCACGTGAGCGCGGCACAGAGCGAGATTTGATCGCGTACGTCGTACAAAACAAAGGAACAAAAGAACAAGAGAACAAAGAACAAACTGGTACCATCATTCCCCCTCGCCTACCGCAGTGGGAGAGGGGGGTAGGGGGTGAGGGCCTGCGCTCCTTCCTCGGCCAGCACCTGCCCGACTACATGATCCCGCGCGTGTTTATGCAGCTCGACGCGCTGCCGCTGCTGCCGACGGGCAAAGTCGATCGGCGGGCGCTGCCGGAGCCGATCGAGCACGAGCGCGCCGGCGACAGCGCGTATATCGCGCCACGCTCCGAGATCGAAGCGCAGCTAGCCGCAATCTGGTCGGCGGTGCTGGGCGTCGAGCGCGTCGGCGTACACGACAACTTCTTCGCGCTGGGCGGCCACTCGATCCTCGCGGCGCAGCTGCTGTGGCGCATCCGCCACGAGTGCCAAGCCGAGATCGCGCTGCGTTCGCTGTTCGTCACGCCGACGATCGCCGAGCTGGCCGAGGAAATCGCCCAGACCAAACAGGCCGCCGCGCAACCTGAGATCCCGCCGATTGCCACGGTCGAGCGCGACGGGCCGCTGCCGCTCTCGTTTGCCCAGCAGCGGCTGTGGTTTCTGGATCGGCTAGCACCCGAGCGCGCGCTCTACAACGTGCCGATGGCCTTCGAGCTACACGGGCCGCTGGATCACGCCGCGCTACAGCAGGCGATCCACGGGCTGGTCGCGCGACACGAGGCGCTGCGCACACGCCTGAGCGAGACCGACGGTCAGGCTACGCAGACCGTACTACCCCAGCAGCCGACATCGATGGAGACGATCGATCTCGGCGAGGAAGAGCTAGGCGCGCATATCCAAACTGAAGCGCTGCGGCCATTCGAGCTCACCGCCGAGCCGCTCTTCCGCGTCCAGCTGCTGCGCCTACACCGGGTGCCCTCTGGGCATGGTACCCGCGATCGCCATGTGCTGCTGGTCGTCGCGCATCACATCGCCGCCGACGGCTGGTCGATGCAGCTGATCTTCCGCGATCTCGGCACGCTCTACGCCGCCGCACACCGTGGACAATCAACCTCGCTGCCGCACGTCTCGGTCCAGCCAGTCGATTTTGCGGTCTGGCAGCGCGGCCTGCAGGTCCAGACGATCCTCGATCGACAGCTGCGCTACTGGCAGGCAACCTTGCGCGACGCGCCCGAGTCGCTGGATCTGCCGACCGATCGGCCACGGCCTGAGGAGCGCGATTACGCGGGAGCCAGCTACCAGCTGACATTGCCGCATGCCACGTTGGGCCGGCTCAAAGCGCTGAGCGAGCAGCACAACAGCACGCTGTTTATGACGCTGCTGGCCGGCTTCCAGGCACTGCTGCATCGTGTGACGGGCCAGCGCGACATCGTGGTCGGAGCGCCGATCGCCAATCGCCGCTACGCCGAGCTCGCCGAGACCGTGGGCTTCTTCGTCAACACGCTGGCGCTGCGCACCGAATTTCCGCGCGATCTGACCGCCGCGACGCTGCTGGCCGCCGTGCGCGAAACTACCGTTAGCGCCTTCGAGCATCAGGACGTGCCGTTCGAGCAGATTGTGGATGCGCTGGGCGTGACGCGCGCGCTGAATCGCCATCCGGTTTTCCAGGTTATGTTTACGCTGGAAGAGGCCAACAGCTTCAGCTTCGCGCTGGATGGGCTAGACGTCCGCGAGATCGCCCCCGAGACGCAGATCTCGAAGTTCGATCTGGCGCTGACGGCAGCCGAGACCGAGGCCGGGCTGGCGCTCAACTTTGAGTACACCAGCGATATCTTCGAGCGCGCGACGATCGAGCGGCTGGCGCAAAGCTTCACCGTGCTGCTGGCGGGCCTGATCAACCAACCTCACGCGCCGAT
>JAFAYS010001215.1 GCA_019240175.1 Chloroflexota bacterium
GACTGATCCAGCTGCGACGCACGGCCAGCGCGGTATCTTCACGGTACAGCTGCCAGAACAGATCTTCATACTGCTTGAAAAGCGGCAGGCCCAGCCCGAAGAGCTTGACCTCCTTGGCGCTGGTATCGACCGTCAGCACATTCTGCACATACTGCATGCGCCGAAACTCTGGTGCGCGCCAGGTCAGCAGCCGGAAATGCAGCGAGCTGTAGCGCGCCTGTGCCAGAAACGCCGGGATCGTCGCGCCGACCAGGATCAGCGCCACCAGCGGACTAAACGCCAGCAGCAGCACCGCAAACGAGAGCAGCGTCAGCCCGTTCTGGATCAGTCGAAACGCCGTATTGACGCTCGACAGCGCCCGGCTGCCGCCTTCGCGCCGCGCATTCTGAAGCTTGTCGTAGAACGTCGAGTCCTCGAACGACTCAAGATCCAGCGTGATCGCTTTGTTGACGATCGCCGACGTGACCATGTGATCGACGCGCGCGTGCAGCACATGATCGAAGAGCGCGCGAATCTGTGAGATCACGGCGCTCAGCGTGATCAGCCCAAACTCAAGCAGTAGAAACGGCAGTGCCGTACGCAGACCCGCCGCCACACTTTGCCGCGCTTCCAGCGCCTGCACCACCGCATCCACGATCAGCTTGCCGACCCAGGCCTGACTCGCGGGCAGCGCGGCGGCCAGCAGCGTCAGCAGCGCAATTCCGATCGTGCTGAGCCGATGCGCCTGCCAGACCAGCCGAAACGCGCGCGGCAGATTGCGCACCGCCGCGACCATCTCCCGCCAGCGCTCGCGCAGCGACGCCACCCGCGCTCGAACAAAACCAGGACGATCAACCACCATCAAGCTCACCTCCTCCAGCGGACAAACAAAGCCCTAGCGGCTTTGCCGCCCTCAGGAAGTGTACGCCGCGCGGCGGAATCATGGATCGGATGCTTGGCTAGCTATTCCGCGCCCGAACCTAGCAGAAGGTCTAGGCCCGGATCAGCCTCAGCTATGACCGCCGCCAGCGCCGACGCCGAGCCGTAGTACACGATCGTGTCGTACTCGAAAACAACCTGGCCGTGCGTTTGATGCTGGTCGAAGATCGTCTGAAGCTCGTCGAGCATCGGCTGGTGGCTGGGATGACCGGCCTCGGGCGCGTACGACGACGACAGCAGCCGACCTTTCACGCCCTCAAAATCGAAGGTCTGGTTGTTCGGGAAGCTGGCCTTGCGGAAACCACCAGCGCCAAAGAAGCCCTTCATACTCTCGTCGTCGAACTGCTTATGATTGATGGCTTCGTAATCGGTGCCGTGCGTGATCAGCAGCTGCTCGTAGGCGCGCAGAAACGGCGACGTGTCGGTGCGGCGATCGTTCCAGATCAGTGCGATCCAACCGCTGGGCTTGAGAATCCGCACCGCCTCGGCCCGAAAGCGCTCGTGATCGAACCAGTGGAAAGCCTGGCCTGCCGTGATCAGATCGATGCTGCCCGACGGCAAACTGGTTTCCTCGGCAGTGCCCTCAAAGCTCATGAAGCCGGGATAGGCTTCGAGCAGCCGCTCGCCGGCGGCGCGCATCTCGGCGTTGGGCTCCACACCCAGCACCTGGTAGCCGCGCTGAAGCAGCAACTCCGCCAGAATCCCCGTGCCCGAGCCAATATCGGCGATCGTCGAGTCGCTGCTGAGGCCGCACTCCGCCGCCAGCAGATCGATCAGCGCCTGCGGGTAGCTCGGACGATACTTGATATAGTTGTCTACCCGGCTGGAAAATCGTTTGGTCGAGTCGTGCATCGTTCCCTCCGAACTGCTCACACCGAGCATCTACGTCGATCGGCAGTCAATCGACAGTCTGTGCTTGAAATTGTACACTAGCGCATGTGTCAGCTGAGCCTCAGCCGGGCAAAATCTGATACAACAAAGATAAACCTTCCTCATGCAAGATCAACACCGGGCGCGAAGCCCAAAACAAAGGAGATCGATATGCCAGCAGCGCAACACTACGATGCGATCGTGATCGGCGCGGGACAGGCGGGCGGTCCGCTTTCGACGGCTCTGGCGCAGGCCGGGCACAAAACCGCGCTGATCGAGCGCGAGCACGTCGGCGGCACGTGCGTCAACGAAGGCTGTACGCCCACCAAAACGATGGTCGCCAGCGCGCGCGTGGCCTACCTGGCGCGTCGCGGTGCCGACTATGGCGTGCAGACCGGCCCGATCTCGATCGATCTGAGCAAAGTGCGTGAGCGCAAACGCAAGATCGTGGACGACTTCCGCAGCGGCAGCCAGCAGCGCATCGAAGCAACCGAGGGCGTGGATCTG
>JAFAYS010001217.1 GCA_019240175.1 Chloroflexota bacterium
GGCGACTCTGCGCCTGAATATGCGGCACGGCGTCGCGGTCACGGCGAATCTCGATCGCCGCGCCCGCTCCCGGCGCTTTGACTGTGCCGTCGACGACCGGCAGCGATTGCCGCGCGTACAGGTAGCCGCCACCGCCGCCCGCCAGGATCACGATCAGCAGAATGATCCCGAGCCAGGCCAGGATCTTGCGTAGCCGTCTCATCTATTCAACTCCTTCAAGCATTAGGTGATGTGCTGATCGTCGCGTCCTCGGCCAGAATCCGCTCGATCTCGTGGCGCAGTAGCTCAGCCATGCGCTCGGGCTGGCGCATCATCGAGTAGTGATTGCCCGGCACGCGCTCGACGCTCAGGCCGCCCGCTGCCACCGCATGCCAGTCGGCGACCAGCACGGCCTGCCGCTCGGGATCGGCCTGCTCGGCCTGTAGTAGGAGCATCGGCTGCGGGTAGGCGCGGGGCACATAGCTGTGCGCGGCCTCGATGCTGGCTCGGAAAACGCCAAGATAGCGCTGAAGCTGATCCAGGCCAAGGTCGGCGGGCACAACCTCCTGGCTTTGCGCGCGCTCCAGCAGGAATTGCAGCTGCTGCGCTTGATCCAGCCCGGCCAGATCTTCGGCGGTGATGCCCAGCTCTTTGCCAAAGATGCCGCCCATGCCCCAGGCCAGATTTAACACTTCTTCGGCGGGCGTCGGCGCGGCTTTGATCGGCGGATCGAGGCTGCTGTCCACGATCGCCAGCAGCGCGATTGCTTCGCCGTCGCGCAGGAGTTGCTGCGCCATCTCGAAGGCGACCACGCCGCCGAAGGACCAGCCCAACAGCAGATACGGGCCGTGCGGCTGCACCTCGCGCAGCGCCGCCAGGTACTCGGCGGCCATCTCGGCGATGGTGCGCGACGGCTCCTGATTGTCTTCCAGGCCGCGCACCTGTAGCCCGAAGACTGGCTGCTCAGGGCCGATCTGCTGCGCCAGTGTGACATAACACAGCACGTGGCCGCCGATCGGATGCACGCAGAACAGCGGCGGTCGATCCGCGCCTGGCTGAATCTCGACCAGCGGCGACCAGGGCTGATCGGTTGGCTGCTGGCGGAGCAGCGCGGCAATCTGGGCGATCGTGGGCGCGCCGATCAGCCGTGCGACCGGGATCTGCCGCCCGAGCTCCTGGCCAATGCGCGCGACCAGCCGCGCCGCCAGCAGCGAGTCGCCGCCGCGCCGGAAGAAGTTGTCGTGGATGCTGAGCGGGCCACTGTGCAGCAGCTCTTGCCACAGACGCGCCAGGTGCAGCTCCCAGCGATCGCGCGGCTCCACGCCATCCGCGCCCAGCGCCTGGGATGTGCCCGGCTCCGGCAGCGCCTTGCGGTCGAGCTTGCCGCTGGGCGTGACCGGCAGCGCGTCGAGCAGCACAAACGCCGACGGGATCATGTAGGCGGGCAGGCGATCTTGAAGGAAATTTCGCAGGCCCTCACCCCCCTCTCCCGTTGCGACAGGCGAGGGGGGAATTATGGTTGAGACATTCGTTCGTTCGTCTTGTTCTTTGTTCTTTGTTCTTTGTTCTTTGGTTTCTTTGTTCCCTTGTTCGGTCATTCTAGGTTCTAGGTTCTTGGTTCTTGGTTCTTCCGTGACGTATGCTACCAGGCGCGTGTTGCCACCGATCTCGCGGGCCAGCACAGCACATTGACGAATCGCGGGATGCGTCGCCAGCACGGCCTCGATCTCGCCGATCTCGATACGAAAGCCGCGCAGCTTGACCTGCTCGTCGCGCCGGCCAAGGTAGTCGAGCATGCCATCGGGACGCCAGCGCGCCAGGTCGCCCGTGCGGTAGAGCCGTGATCCGGGATTGGAGGCGAACGGATCGGGCACGAAGCGCTCAGCCGTCAGATCGGGCCGCTTGAGGTAGCCGCGCGCCACGCCCACGCCGCCGACATACAGCTCGCCGGGCAAGCCGATTGGCATTGGCTGTAGCTGCGCGTCGAGCACATACGCCTGCGTGTTGGCGAGCGGACGACCGATTGGTGGGCGCTGCTGGCTGCCGGGATCGATCGCGATCGTGGCGCAGACCGTGGTCTCGGTGGGACCGTAGGCGTTGAGCATGCGCCGTCCGTCGCGGCTCCAGCGTGCGATCAGCTCGGGTGACGCCGCTTCGCCGGCCAATGCTAATGTGCGAAGATCAGGGAGATCCGCAACTGGCAGCTCGGCCAGCGCTGAGGGCGGCAGCGTGACGATGTTGATCGCGTGCTGCTTGAACAGATCGATCAGCCCAGGGCCGGGTAGCAGCAACTCGCGTGGTGCCAGGTACAGCGTCGCGCCGCCCAGCAGCGCCATCCAGATCTCGGAGACGGCGGCGTCGAAGCTGAGCGCGGCAAACTGCAAGACCCGGCTGCCGGGCCGCACATCAAACGCCGCGATCTGCGCCTGGGCCAGGTTGCCGATGCCACGGTGCGGCACAAGCACACCTTTGGGTCGTCCGGTCGAGCCCGAGGTGTAGATCACGTAGGCCAGCTGATCGGGCGTGACTGCAAGCTGCAGATCGCGCGCTGCGTCGTCGCTCGCGGGCCACTCACTGTCGATTGTCAGGATCTGCGCTTGAGCGGGAACCAGCGCTGCCAGTTGCTCACCAAGCTGCGGCTGCGTCAGCACGATCGCGACGTCCGCATCGGACAGCATGAAGCGCAAACGCTCAACGGGATAGGTCGGATCGAGCGGCACGTAGGCCGCGCCGGCTTTGAGTACGCCCAGGATCGCCACGATCAGCTCGGGTGAGCGATCGAGAAACAGGCCTATCAAGTGCTCACGATTGGCTGGCAGACGCCGGCGCAGTTCGCTCGCCAGCAGGTTGGAGCGCTGATCGAGCTCGGCGTAGCTCAGCTGCTCGGTCTCGCCGTTCGCGCCCACAAAGGCCACGGCGATCGCGTCGGGCGTGCGTGCCGCCTGGGCCGCGAACAGCTCATGCGCGCAGCGGGTCTCGTCGGCGGCGGAGATTGGGCCCTGCCAGCCCTGAAGCTGCGCGCGCTCGGCCTCGGTCAGCAGCGACAGCGCGCCGATCGGCTGGTCTGGATCGGCCACGATCGCGCCGAGCAGCATCGCGTAGTGCGCCAGCATGCGTGTGATCGTCGCACGTTCGAAAAGATCGGTGTTGTACTCGATCGTCGCGGTCATGCCGTCTGGGCTTTCGTTCAGCGACAGCGCCAGATCGAACTTAGCGACGGTGTGATCAAGCTCCAGGGCGCTTAATTCCAGATCCGGCAGCTGGTAGCTGGCCGGCGCGGCGTACTGTAACATAAACACAACCTGGAAGATCGGCGCGTGGTTGAGCGCGCGCTCCGGCTGCACGGCCTCGACAATTTTCTCGAAAGGCACGTCTTGATGCGCGTAGGCACCCAGCGTTGTTTCGCGGACGCGGCGTAGTAGCTCGCGAAAGCTCCACCCAGAAGGTACCCGGCCCCTGAGATCGAGCCGCAGCGCCAGCATGTTCACAAAGAAGCCGATCAGCCCTTCGAGCTCGGCATGGCTGCGCCCGCTGATCGGCGAGCCAACCACGATGTCGCGCTGCGAGGTGTAGCGATGGAGCAACACCTGGAACGCGGCCAGCAGCGTCATGAACGGCGTGGCGTCTTCGCGCTGGCTCAAGGCCGTGAGCCCAGCAAGCAGCGTCGCCGGAATCGGCGCAGTCTCGATCGCGCCGTTGAAGGTTTGCTGCGCTGGACGCGGTCGATCCGTCGGTAGCTCAAGTAGCGCGGGAGCACTGGCTAGCTGCTGTCGCCAGTAGTCCAGCTCGGCGCGAAGCTTGTCGCCCGCTAGCGCCTGCCGCTGCCAGACCGCGTAGTCGGCGTACTGGATCGACAAAGGCGGCAGGATTGCAGCGATCGGAGCGCCTCGCACAGCGGCGCTGTAGAGCGTAGTCAGCTCGCGGATCAGCAGGCCGGTCGACCAGCCATCCGAGACAATGTGATGCAGCGTGAGCACCAGCAGATGCTCGTCGTCGCCGGTACGAATCAACATTGCGCGGAGCAGCGGGCCATGCTGAAGATCAAGGGGTCGTGCGGTCTCCGCGTTGGCGAGTTGCCGCGCGGCAATCTCTCGCTCCGCTGCCGGCAGCGCGCTCAAATCCTGGTAGGCGAGCGCGACATCGGCGGGCGGATGAATGATCTGCACCCAGCGGGTACCCGGCTGTCCCGCTCGATCGTCATTATCCGCGCTGAAGGTCGTGCGCAAAACCTCGTGGCGACGCACAACCTCGCTGAGACTTGCCCGGAGCGCGGCGCTGTCGAGGCGGCCACGCAGGCGCACGACCTGCGGCATGTTGTAGGCGTTACTGCCGGGCTGAAGCTGATCGATGAACCAGAGCCGCTCCTGCGCAAACGAGAGCGGCAGCGGCGCGGCACGATCGGTGGGCGGAATGGCCGCGGCGATTGGCTGGGTCGCGCTGGCTGCCTGCGCCAGAAAGGCCAGAATCTCCGCTTTGCGCGTCACGATCGCTGCGCGCAGCTCGGCGGTCAGCGCTCCCTCGGGCGCGTGATAGCGCAGGCGCTCGTTCTCGGCCCAGAGCCGAATGCCGAGATTGCGCAGCTGGGCCAGCAGTTCAATGGTGCTCATAGCTCTCCTTCTTCGCCTGCGTCTGGTAGCTGGCTCACGTCGACGCGACTGGACGCGGCCCACTGGATCAGATCGATCTGCTGAGCCAGCGCGGCGACGGTCGGTGTGGTAAAGAGCGTGCGCACCGGTAGCTCAAGGCCCAGGCTTTGGCGGATGCGCGAGATGATCTGCATTGCCAGCAGCGAGTGGCCGCCCAGCTCAAAGAAATGATCCTGGCTGCCGACGCGCTCAAGGTGCAGCACCTCGGCCCAGATGGCGGCCAGCGCGGTCTCGGTCGGCGTGCGCGGCGCGATATATGTTGTCGCCAATGTGGCAGCTGGTGCGGGCAGCGCGCGGCGATCGACTTTGCCGTTGGGCGTCAGGGCAGCGCGTCAAGCGGCACGATCACGCTGGGGATCATATACTCCGGCAGCCGGTCGCGGGCAAATGAACGAAGCTCCGCAGAACCAAGAACTAAGAACCTAAAACCTAGCTCTTCATCTTTTAGGTTCTGGGTTCTCCAATCTAGGTTCTCAACTACGTATGCAACCAGTCGCGGCTCGGGATCGGCGCGCAGCACGACGACGGTATCGCGCACAGCCTCATGCTGGCGCAGCACGCTTTCGATCTCGCCGGTCTCGATGCGCAGGCCGCGCAGCTTGATCTGGGCGTCGTTGCGGCCTATAAATTCGAGTGATCCGTCGACATAACGGCGAACGAGATCACCGGAGCGGTACAGGCGAGCGCCCGGACTCTGGCTGAAGGGATCGGGCACGAAGCAAGCGGCGGTCAGATCTGGGCGGTTGAGGTAGCCACGCGCCAGCCCTGCGCCGCCGATGCAGAGCTCGCCAACCACGCCCAGCGGCACAGGCTGAAGCTGGCTGTCGAGCACATACAGCTGCGTGTTAGCCACCGGCTGACCAAGCGGAATGAAATCTGCGGCAGCGGGTGAGCAGGCCCACGCGCTCGTGTTGACGGTGGTCTCGGTCGGGCCGTAGGTGTTGTGTAGCTCGGCGTCGAGCTGCGCGAAGAAGCGCTGAGCCAGCACGGCGGGCATCGTCTCGCCGCCGCAGAAGACGCGTCGCAGCGTGTGGCAGCGCGACAGATCCGGCGCTTCGAGAAAGATTTGGAGCAGCGGTGGCACGAAGCGCATCTGTGTGATGTTCCAGCGTTCGATCGCCGCGATCAAATAGTGAACGTCGGATTGCCCGCCGGCCTGAGCCAGCACCAGCTGCGCGCCGACGATCAGCGGCCAGAAGATCTCGCGCACCGAAATATCGAAGCCGAGCGGCACCGCTTGTAGTACGCGATCGTCGGACGCCAGCGGATAGGTTTGCTGCATCCAGTCCAAGAAGTTGCTCATGCTGCTGTGCGCGACGGCCACACCTTTAGGCGTGCCGGTTGAGCCAGAGGTGTACATAATGTAGGCTAGCTGCTCCGGCGCGATCGGCAATTCCAGATCATGCGCCTCGTGCCGGGCAATCAGCGGCCAGTCGCTATCCAGATTGACGATCCGCCACTGCTGAGGCTGCTGTGCCGAGGCTGCGGTTTGATCCGCCACGATCTGACTCAGGTGTGCGGCGATCGCTTGCTCCGTCAGCAGCAGATCGAGCCGCGCGTCGTCGATCATGAATTGGAGGCGCTCGGGCGGCTGTGCGGGATCGAGTGGGACGTACGCGCCGCCGGCTTTCAAGATCGCCAGCACCGCGACAACCATCGCCGCCGAGCGCTCGACCAGCAGCCCGACCAACGACTCATGCCGCGATCGGCCAACGCCCTGCGCCCGCAGATAGCGCGCCAGCTGATTGGCCCGCGCGTTCAGCTCGGCGTACGTCAGCTGCTCGTGCTCGGCAATCAGCGCAATCGTGTTGGGTGTGCGGGCCGCCTGCGCCTCAAACAGATCGGGAACGAGCCGCTGCGTAGACGAAGTCGGCGCTGGATTCCAGCCGTGCAGCACATGTTCGCGCTCGTCCTCGGTCAGCAGCGGCAGCACGGCGATGCTCTGAGCCGGATCGGCGACGATCTCCGTGAGCAGCGTTTGCCAATGCGCCGCCATGCGCGCGATCGTCGCGGGCTCGAATAAATCGGCGTTGTAGCCAAAGCTGACGACCAGGCCCGCCGGCGTTTCGGCCAGCGTCAGCGTGAGATCGAACTTGGCCGGCAGCGGCGGATCGGAGACGCTGAGCTGAAGATCCGGCAGATCGAAGGCGACCTCGGCGAAGTTCAGCAGGTTGAACAGCACCTGAAAGACCGGCGTGTGGCTCAGATCGCGCTCGGGCTGTAGCTCCTCGACCAGCCGCTCGAAGGGCAGCGCCTGATGATCGAACGCGGCGAGCGTGGTAGCGCGAACCTGGCCTAGCAGCTCACGAAACGACGGGGCATCCGATAGATCGGCGCGCAGCACCAGCGTGTTGAGAAACAGTCCGACCACGCCTTCGAGTTCGGGCCGAACGCGCCCCGCGATTGGCGTGCCGACCAGCAGATCGTGCTGGCCGGTGTAGCGGTAGAGCAGCACGTCGAAGGCTGCCAGCAGCGTCATGAAGAGCGTCGCGCCCTCGTGACGGCTCAGCGTCTTGAGCGATTCTGCCAGCGCGGGCGCGAGCACCAGCGTCTCGTTGCCGCCACGCGCGCTTTGCACGGCAGGTCGCGGATGATCCAGCGGCAGACTCAGCACCGGCAGCGGACCAGCTAGTTGTTTGCGCCAGTAGTCCAGCTCGGCTGCCAGCAGCTCACCCGACAGCCATTGACGCTGCCAGACCGCGTAGTCGGCGTACTGGATCGGTAGCGGCGGCAGCTGGATCGGAGCGTCGGGCTGCGTGAAGCTGCGATACAGCGCGGCCAGCTCGCGCACCAGAACATTCATCGACCAGCCGTCGGTGATGATATGGTGCAGCGCCAGCAGCAGCACATGCGCCTGCGGTCCCTGCCGAATCAGCGTCGTGCGCAGCAGCGGCCCGCGCCGGAGATCGAAGGGACGCGCGGACTCGGCAGCCAGCAGCGCCTCGGTGCGCGGCTCGATTCTTCCAGCCTGCAGCGCTTGGAGATCGACCAGCGGCAGCGCGACGGCGGCGGCGGGCAGAATGATCTGCACCGGCTCGTCCGCGCTATCGGCGGTTTGAGCAAAGATCGTGCGCAGCGACTCGTGACGCTCCACCAGCGCGCTCAGGCTTTGTTGCAGCGCGTCGCGATCGAGTGTGCCCGTGAGCCGCGCCGCGACGGTGATGCTGTAGGCTGGGCTGTTGGGCAGCAGTTGATCCAGAAACCAGAAGCGCTGCTGCCCAAACGACAGCGGCAGCGGCTGCGTGCGATCGATGGGCGCTACCGCTGGTGTGGTGCTGTGCTGCTCGTGGCGTAGCTCGTCGATGCGCTGCGCCAGCCCGGCGACCGTCGGTGTCTCGAACAGATCGCGCAGCCGCACGTCTGCACCCAGAGCGTCGCGCGCGCGGGCCAGCATTTGGGTCGCCAGCAGTGAGTGGCCGCCGAGGGTGAAAAAGTTGTCGTCGCGTCCGACGCGCGCCATGCCCAGGACATCGGCCCAGATCTGCGCCAGTAGCTCCTCGCGGGCTCCAATCGGCGCGACAAAGGCGGCGTCCTGCTCGACGCTCAGCTCCGGCGCGGGCAAGGCCTTGCGGTCGATCTTGCCGCTCGGCGTTTTGGGCAGCGCGGGTAGCGTCACAAACGCGGCGGGCACCATGTACTCCGGCAGGCGAGATTGGAGGAATGAGCGCAGGCCCTCACCCCTCGCCCTACGGGCTCTCCCCTCTCCCGCTGCCGCAGGCGAGGGGAGACTTGCGGTACTGCTTTGTTCCTTTGTTCTTTGTTCTTTTGTTCTTTGTTCTACGTACGCTATCAGCCGCCGATCGCCCGCTCCGTCCTCGCGCGCCACGACCACGCACTCGCCAACATCGGGATGCGTGGCCAGAAGCGCTTCGATCTCGCCGGTCTCGATGCGGAAGCCGCGGATTTTGACCTGGTGATCGATCCGCCCCAGGATCTCGACGGTGCCGTCTGGTCGCCAGCGGCCCAGGTCGCCGGTGCGCACCATGATCTGGCCATCCTCGAACGGACAGACCACGAAGCGCTCCGCCGTCAGCTCGGGGCGGAACAGGTAGCCGCGCGACACGCTCTCGCCCCCCACGCAGACCTCGCCCGCAATGCCGACCGGCTGCGGCTGATCGAAGGCGTCCAGGATATAGATGCGATTATTTTGCAGCGGCCTGCCCACCGTGATCGGCGTGCCCAGGTCGGCGCGAATGCCACCAAGGATGTTGATGTCGCTGATCTCGGTCAGGCCGTAGATATTGACGACCTCAACCTGTGCGCCAAGCTGCCCAAAGATCGCTTGCAGCAGGCGCTGCTCGATCTTCTCGCCGCCGATCAGCAGGTAGCGCAGCGCGTTGGCCGGCTGCTCGGGTGCAACCTCGTTGAGCACGGCCTGCATGTAGGACGGCACCGCGTCGAGTAGATGAATCTGCTGCTCGTCGAGATAGTGAAGCAGCGTCCGGCTGTGATATTTCACCGGATCGGCGATGATGTGCAGCGTACGACCAAAGATCAGCGTGGGGAAGATCTGGTTGACCGAAATGTCGAAGCTGATCGACGTGATCAGGCCGACGTTATGGACTGCTGGATCATCGAAGTAAGCGCGCAGACCATGCACCAGGTTGAGCACGCCCTGCTGCGTGACCATCACGCCCTTGGGTCGTCCGGTCGAGCCCGAGGTGTAGATTACGTAGGCCAGATGGTCGGGCAAGACCACGCGCGGCGGATTCGTGGCCGGCTGGTTCGCGAGCCGCTCCCAGTCTGCATCCAGGCGGAAGACCTGCGCTGTGTGCTCGGGTAAATGCGCGACTAACCGATCCTGAGTCAAGATGATCGGTGCCTGGCTGTGGGAAAGCATGTACTGCAAGCGCTCGGCAGGGTATGCCGGATCGAGCGGGACATACGCGCCACCGGCCTTGAGGATCGCCAGCATGCCCACGATCATTTCCAGTGATCGCTCGACCATCAGCGCCACCAGCACATCCGGCCCGACGCCCTGATCGCGGAGATAGTGCGCCAGCTGATTCGCCCTCGCGTTCAGCTCAGCGTAGGTCAGGCTCGCGACCGCGAAGACGATCGCGGCGGTCGTGGGTGTGCGCTCGGCTTGCGTTTCGATCAGCTGATGCACAGCGGCAGCGCGCGGATACTCGGTCTCGGAGCGGTTCCAGTCGATCAGGCACTGCTGTTCAGCCTCGGTCTGCAGCGGCAGATAGGCGATGTGTTGCTCGGGATTGGCGACGATGCCCGCGACCAGAGTCTGGAAATGTCCGGCCATGCGCTCAATTGTGGCGGCCTCGAACAGATCGGTGCTGTACTCAAGCTCGCAGATCAGCTCAGGGCCGGTTTCGACCAGCGTCAGCATCAGATCGAACTTGGCGCTGCTGCTCGGCGCGGGCACCGGACTCAGCGTGAGGCCAGGCAGATCCAGCGTCTCCGCCGGCGCGTTCTGAAAAACGAACATCACCTGAAACAGCGGCGCGTAGCTCAGATTGCGCTCAGGGTGCAGTACCTCGACCAGCTTCTCGAAGGGCACGTGCTGATGCGCGTGTGCGTCCAGCGTCGTGCGGCGGATCTGTTGCAGCAGATCGACGAAGCGCGGATTGCCCGCCAGATCGGCGCGCAGCACCAGCGTGTTGACGAAAAAGCCGATCAGCGGCTCTAGCTCGGGCTGCGTGCGGCCCGCGATTGGCGAGCCGACGACGAGATCGTCCTGGCCGGTGTAGCGATACAGCAGTACGTCGAAGGCCGCCAGCAGCGTTTGAAACAGCGTCGTGCCCGCGCCGTCGCTCAAGGTTTTGAGCGCGCTCAGCGGCGACAACAGCGGGAAGGTGTGCGCCGCGCCGCGAAACGATTGCACCGGCGGTCGAGGATGATCTGCGGGCAGCTCAAGCAGTGGTGGGATCGAAGCGAGCTGTTGCCGCCAGTAGTCGATCTCGCGGTCGAGCACTTCTCCGGAAAGCTGGGCGCGCTGCCAGATCGCGAAGTCGGCGTACTGGATCGTGAGGTCCGGCAGCAGCGGCGGTGTCTGCTGCGCGTAGGCTGGGTAGAGCGCGGCGACCTCCTGCACGAGCACGCCCAGCGACCAGCCGTCGCCGATGATGTGATGCATGGTGAGCAGCAGTAGATGCTCATCTGGCCCAAGCTTGAGCAGCGTGGTACGCAGCAGCGGCCCGTGCGTCAGATCGAACGGGCGATTCTGCTCGGCTTCGACCAGCCGCTGAGCCTTGGCCAGTCGCTCAGCTGCGGGCAGATCTTGCAGATCTACTAGCGGCAAATGTTGTGGTGCGGCAGGCGCGATGATCTGTACCGGCTCGTTGTCTGGGCCGGGCGCAAAGGTTGTGCGCAGCACCTCATGGCGGCCCCCGATCGTGTTGAGCGTCTCGCTCAGCGCCGAGATGTCGAGCAATCCTGTCAGTCGCAGCGCGATCGGCAAATTATAGGTGGCCGTGTTGGGCTGGATCTGATCGAGCAGCCACAGCCGCTGCTGGGCAAACGACAGCGGCAGCGGCCCGTCGCGGCGGGCGCGTGGAATGGTTGTGGTGGGCACAGCGGCTGTGAGCAGCCCCAGCAGATCGGTTTTGCGCGCGACCAGCTCAGCCATCAGCGCGGGCGTGAGCGCTTCTTTCGATCCCCGGTAGCGCAGCCGATCGTTCTCGACCCACAGCTTGACGCCGAGATCGTGTAGCTGGGCCAGAAATTCAACCGTGGTCATAGCTCTCCTTCGATCTCGTCGTCGGCGAGTGGGCTGCTGATCTCCTGCGCCTGGGCCAGCGTACGGCGCAGCGTGACGATCTGGTGCGCGAGCCCGGCGACGGTGGGCGTTTCGAAGAGCGCGCGCAACGGCAGATCGATCTGCTCGGTGACGCGCAGGCGGGCCAGTAGCCGCGTGGCCAGCAGCGAGTGCCCGCCCAGCGCGAAGAAATTATCGTGGATGCCGACCTGCTCTAGGCCCAGCAGTTCCTCGCACAGCCTGGCGATCGTCGTTTCCTCGGCTGTGCGCGGCGCGACGTAGTTTTGGCTCGACTGGAACGCGTCGTCAGGTGCCGGCAGGGCACCGCGATCGATTTTGCCGCTGGGCGTGCGCGGCACGCTGTCGAGCAGCAGGCAGGCGCTCGGCACAAGGTAGTCGGGCAGGCGCGCTTGCAGAAAGGCCAGCACAGCATCCGGGGCGAGATCCTGCTGGGGCTGCGGCACGACATAAGCGACCAGCCGCGTGTCGTGGGTGAGGCCGTCGGGCAGCACGCGGCGATGCGGCACGACGACGGCGGCCTGTACCTGCGGATGTTGCCCGAGCACCGCTTCGATCTCGCCCAGCTCGACGCGATAGCCGCGAATCTTAAGTTGCGCATCGTTGCGACCGACGAACTGTACCTGACCATCCGGCAGATAGCGCGCCAGGTCGCCGGTTTTGTACAAGCGCGATCCGGCGGCCCCAAATGGATCAGGCACGAAGCGCTCGGCGGTGAGATCGGGGCGCTGCCCGTAGCCACGGGCCAGATTCGCGCCGCCCAGATACAGATCGCCGACGACGCCGAGCGGCACCGGGCGCAGCTGGCGATCTAGGATGTAGAGCTGCGTGTTGGCGATTGGGCGACCGATCGGCGGCAGCGCGGCCCAGGCGGCGGGCGGCCCGCCCAAGGTGTAGTGCGTCACGACATGCGTCTCCGACGGGCCGTACTGGTTGTGCAGCGTACAGCCTGGCAGCCGCTCGAAGAAGGCCGTGATCGCGGGCGTGGTTTGTAGCTGCTCGCCGGCAGTCATGATCTCGCGCAAGCTGTCGGGGCTCAGATCCAGCGTGATCGCGGTCTCGGCGATCTGCTGCAGCGCCACAAACGGCAAGAACATTCGCGCGACCTGCTGCTCGCGCAGGATTGGCAACAGGGCTGCCGGATCGCGGCGCTGCTCCTCGGAAACCAGCACCAGCGTGCCGCCGCTGCCCCAGGTCGTGAATAGCTCCTGGCAGGAGACATCGAAGCTGATCGGCGCGAATTGCAGCGTGCGTGCGGGCTGGTTGAGCGTGGTGTGATCGAGTTGCCAGCGCATCAGGTTAACCAGCGCGCGATGCGGCATCGCGACGCCCTTGGGCTGGCCGGTCGAGCCCGAGGTGTAGATTACATACGCCAGGTTGTCGGCGGTGGCGGCGCAGATTGGCGCGTGCTGCGGCTGTTGATCGAGCAGATCTCCCGCCTGGTCCAGGCAGACGATCTTTGCTGTAGTCCCCGAATCTGCTGGCTGGGTGCGCTCCCGTAGTGCGGTGTGAGTCAGCACCACGGACGCGCCGGCGTTGGCCAGCATAAACTGCACGCGCTCGGTGGGATACGTTGGATCGAGCGGGACATACGCGCCGCCAGCCTTGAGGATGCCCAGCACGCCCACGACGAGATCCAACGAGCGCGGCAGACACAAGCCCACCGGCTGATCCGGGCCGACACCGAGATCGCGGAGATGGTGCGCCAGCTGATTGGCGCGGGCGTTCAGCGCGGCGTAGCTCAGCGAGGACACCGCGCCGTCGTCGGCCACAAAGCTCGCGGCGATCGCCTCGGGTATGCGCGCGGCCTGGCGCTCGAAGAGCGCGTGCACGAGCTGCACGTCGGACTTGGGCGCGGTGGTGGCGTTCCAGTCGTGGAGCAGCAGGCGCTGCTCGTCGGCGGCGATGATGCTAAAATCGTCCAGGCGCTGCTGGGGATCGGCCACGATGGCGGCCAGCAGTGCCTGCCAGTGCGCCGTCATGCGCTCGATCGTGGCGGCGTCGAAGAGATCCGTGTTGTACTCGAAGATGCTGGTTAGGCCATCCACCTCCTCGATCAGCTGGATCGTGAGATCGAACTTGGCGGTGTTGTTGCCGGCCTCGACGGGGCGAATCGTCAGATCCGGCAGTGCCAGCACGGGCAGCGGCGTGTTTTGCAGCACAAACAAGACCTGAAAGATCGGCGTGCGGCTGGCGTCACGCTCCACGCGCAGCTCG
>JAFAYS010000260.1 GCA_019240175.1 Chloroflexota bacterium
GATCGTCGAGGTGCCGGCGCCGCCGCGCGGACTGTACACCGCGATCACATTCGAGCGCGCCGTCAGCATCGACTCGGCCTGGAAGTGCATCAACTGCTTGGTGCGCGCCTGCTCGAGCTCGTGTGAGCGCAGAATACTGGTGCGCAGCGTGTCGAGCGTCAGCGGACGAATCAGCACGTCACGCGCGCCGGCGACCAGCGCCTGCTGTAGGAGCTCGGCGTCTGAGCGCGTAGTGACCATAATCGCGGCAGTGCCGGGAGCGGCCAGCGCGATCTGTCGCGCCACGTCCAGCGCGGGAACCACGCTAATCGCCTCGTCGATCAGCAGAATGTCGGGGCGGTAGGCCACCGCACGATCGATCGCGGTGCGTCCGTCGGGCACTGTGCCAACGACCTGGATCGGGAAGCTTTCGGCCAGCAGCAGCTCAAGCTCGCGGACCAGATCCGGCTGGCTAGAGCCGATCAAGACTTTGATGTCGAGAATGCTCTGCTCGCTCATTGGAAATCCTCCTGCGACGTTGGCTTCAGCGGCTCCACGGCGCGATCATCGTTGCGGCGCAGCGACAAGCGAATATCGGTTGCGAACGTATCGTGATAGGCGAGCTGCTGCGCCTGGTCCGGCGTTACTTTCAGCGTCGCGATCACCACCGAGTCGCGCAGGCCGTAGGGCGAGCTGAACGAGCCGGAGCTGTCGGATACGTCCGGCGGCGGACCAAAGATGCCCAGGCCGCCCGAGCTGTCTTCTTCAGTCTCGGTCGCCGCGTTGACGTCCGGCGCGGGCGTGGTTTTGCTCTGCGGCGTGCCGTTCACCGCCAGCACCTCGATATCGTTCAGCAGCGTCACCGCGCGCTTAGTTTTGACCTCTTTGCCCTCGCGGTCGAGGAACGAGGTCTCGTACGAGACGATGATGTCGACGCGGCTGCCCGGCGAAACCCTATCGACCAGCACGGCGACCGGATTGACGCCGATCGAGATCGCGCGCCAGCCATCTTCCAGGCCGCTCGTCAGTGCGACGTCACTCTGCCGCACGATCGTGCCCTGCTCAAGCGCCACCACTGCCACGCGCTGATCGGCCACGTCTGAGATACTCTGCACATACGAAGGATGTGCGTACATACGCGGTACCTGACGCGTTTCCAACATATCGGCAGTAATCAGCGTGCGCGGCGCGATGCTGGTCTTGGCAACCACCACCTGCTGCATATCGCCAACCTGACGCTCCAGCGCTTCGATCTGTGAGGAGAACAGAAAACCCGTAAAGATCGCTAAACTGAAGGCCAGCAGACCAAAGATTAATCCTCGACGTTTTTGTTTTCGCATCTATGCTGCTCCCTTCCACCAGATTGGATCTTGGACCAGGCCTCGCAGCCGCGCTACATCAGTAGCGGTCGGCAGGAGGAGAAGCTCGATAAATCGTGGCGGTAAGCACGGTAAAAAGGTGGCGATGACCGGCTCCAAGCGCGGCGGCTCCGGCAGGCCGGCGGTTTGCAGGCTGTTGCTCAGCTGCTCTAGCTGCTCCTGGCTGTAGCCGCGATAGCGGACGACCGCCTCGTAGCGGAGCTTGCCCCAGCCATGCTGAAGAATCTCGCCCAGGCGTTTGGTCAGCTGATCACCTTGCTGCACCACCACCAGCTTGCGCTGCTTGGGATCGAAATGCCACAGCGTTTCAGTGGACGGCATCATGCTGCGGAGTCGCGCCGAGCCCGGAATAATGTTCCAGGGCTGCGGTTTGATCGCGCCCGGTGTGAGTAGAAACGTCAGCATATGCGGCTCTAGATAGCGCAGCAGCGCCAGCAGCTGGGTCGCGCTTGCACCCTCTTGAGCCAGCGCCTGCGCCGTTTTGATCACAAACTCCAGGCCGCCTTCCAGGGTTTTGGCCTCGTACACATCGATCTGCTGAAGCGGCTGCATCAGCTGGCGGCAGACCCGCGCCTCACGCGCCGCGCCGTCCAGCGATCCAAGATAATGGATCGAGACCACATGCGGCTGCTGCTCGGCAAGCGCCTGGTAAATGCCTAAGAACTGTTCGCGCTGGGGCGGTAAAACCTCGGGCGAGCGTCCGCGCTCAAGGGCTGTATGAACGAGGGCGCGGATCTGATTGGTCCGCTCATCGCTGCGCAGCGTTTCGCCATTGACGCGAATTTCACGGGGAATGACGGTAAGTGCGTTGGGGTTTTCAAAATCTCCCCCTAGCAGCACTCGCCCGTCAGTAACGACTGTTCCAACGTACTCGCCCATGCTTGCTCCTCGTAGCGCACACGATACGATCGGTCGTGAGCATGTGTAGCTGTGAACAAAGAAAAAGGTAAACGTCACAGCGCTAGCTGCGCCGTAGCATGGGTTTCAGGTTAACATAGGCGCTGCCGCAAAGCCACGCCTGGATGCTCAGGTCACTGCTACAGGTTAAGGAGTACTCATGCTGGGTACTATGAGTAATTGGGACTTTTGGCTTTGGAGAGGGCTAAAACCGCACTATGACAGCTTGTAAAACGGCTGTTTACAAGTTCACCGTGTGTCATAATTGCTTTGGTATAGACCAAAGAGTGTGTCAAAATTATCTAAACATTTACAAAATTGTTACAAGCAGGGATAATCAGAGTGGAGATGAGGAAGGAAAAAGCGGATGCGATCGATTTGGGAAAGCGATTGTGCCGTATTAATGGCCGGCGACAAGGGGAAAATAGCGAATGAGGCTATGAAATCCAGGTGTAAATAATCAACTCGACCCCATAGCCTGACGATGTTGATAATTGTAACAACGCTATGTCAGCTTGAGCGTCGATTGTGAGCCCAGGTAGGCCCAGCGTCCTTCAAATGGCCCCTGAGCGATCTTCCCCCAAGCCCGTTGTCCTGGATCAACGACTTCGCCGTCGACAACTTCGTCGATCGGAAGGATCGATCCGCGAGTGTACACCCCAACTGCTGGGACGCTAGAATCTGGTGATATGCGAATGTTCTTGGTATTTGCGGTGACGATGTAGAACTGTACGCCATTGTCGCCGGGCCTTACTTCGGTGGTAAACCCAAGATAAACCCATTTGCCGGCGAAATCTCCGCCCGAGATCTGTCCCCAAGCCCGCTCTCCGGGCTTTACCTCCTGAGCCAGCGCCACCGTGTTGCAGGGAATAACTTCTCCGCGCTGGTATTCGCCGGGGCTTTGGATGTCCATCAGTGGCTGATCGTGGACAGATAGTACGTCGGCATCAACCCGAAATAGCCGTGGCCGTGTTGGCTGCGAAATTGGATTCTCGCTCAAAATGCTACCGATGGGACTGACGATGCGCAGCCCTGAGTCGAGGCTGGCATCTGGAATGCGGATTTCGACATGCACATGCGGACCATTGTTATAACCGCTTAGACCAACGTGTTGCCCTTGATCAACCCTCTCTCCTTCTTTGACATCAATCCTTCGCATGTGGCCGAGAATAACGTGACTGCCGTCGTCAGTTCTAATTTTGAGCTGCCCGGTTTGGGGGTCCGTGCCTCCAACCACATTGGTGAAGACAGACGTGCCACCTGAAAGGATAACTTCCCCACTCACAGGGCTGAATAATGGCGTCAAGACCGGAATGGCAATATCTAATCCGGGGTGTGTTCCCCACTCTAAGCCGTAATGGATACCATAGGCATACCACCCCGCATGAGATATGCTGAAGCTCGTCTTCCCAAATTTCTGGGTTATGCTCCACGATACATTACCGACCAGATCGTCAATCGAAATCATCCCCGTACCTCCTGAGTTTACAAACCTGTGCGAGGAGCACCTGTAGGCTGATGTACACGGGCCATTCATGTTTTTTTGTTGACGACGAAGCAGGAAAATGGTGTTCAGTGCGAAGGCTGGCTGTTTTCGTACGAAAACACCGGCGCAGCTCGTGCGACCACAACTTGTAGGCAAAGGTGAGCGTAGAGAACTCTGCAAGCAGCAAGCTTGCAGGCCGGTGCAGCACGTCTATGTGGTCTGCATCAGGTTTGACGCGCTTGAAACAGCCGGTTTGCGCTCTGTTCGGCCCAGCGGCGCGCAAGCTGTGGCCCTTTCTGTAGCTGTGCCAGCCCGGTCTGCAAGCTGGATCGTGCCTCGATCTCGTCGTCCAGCGCCGAGAGCAGCTGCGCTTTGGTGAAGTAGAACTGGCCCTGCAGCAGCGGATCGGTTTCGGACAGGCGCAATGCCTTGAGCCCTTGCTCGGCCTCGCTCCACGCGTGACGCAGCAGCGCTTCTTCGACCAGGCAGAGCTGCGACAGCGCCTTTGCGCGATCCAGCCCCAGGCTTTCGGCCTGGCGCAGCGAGCGGGTCGCATATTGCCCGGCTGTCGTGGCGTCGCCCTGTCGTAGCGCCGAGCACGCGATGCTCAGGTTAGCCTGAACTTGAAACTCCGGGATCGCCGGATCGCTCGCGATCGACAACGCCGCCATAAAGTGGCTCAGGCTCTGGCTCATATGATCGGTGTGGAGCGCGTGCCAGCCCTGAATCAGCTTAAGCTCGACGCTCTGGCGCAGATTCGCCGGATCGTGGAGCGACTCGGCCAGGCGCAGCGTTACAGCCGCCTCGTCGATCGCGCCGCGACCCAGTGTGACACAGACCAACGCCAGCGCGAGCGCGACCGTGCCGCTGCGATGAAAAATCGCGTAGGTTTCGTTGAGCGAGCGGCGCAGCATGGCCTCGGCGGGCTCAAACTGGCCCAGCATCGCCTGGCAGTGCCCGAGCAGCGCCACGATCTCGAAGCGCTCGGTGTAATGCGTATGGTCGGGCAGCAGCGCCAGCGACTCGTGGAGTCGCTTAATCGCCTTCTCGAAATTGCCGCGTCGGACAGCGTCCACGCCCTCGGCATACGCAACCAGCCCCGAGCCGGTCGGGCAATCGGTGATCTGCGCCTGCATCTGCGCGTCGGCCAGCCAGAAGCGCGCCTGCTCAACCTGCCCGGCCATCGTCCAGATGCGCTGTTGCAGCAACGAAAGCGCGATCCGCTCATAGGCTGGAATGTTCTGATTGGAGGTGCGCTCGATGCTCATGCTGGCCTGCGAATAGGTCAGGGCATGGCTCCAGCGGCCAAGCTGAAGATAGGCCTCGGCCAGCAGCCGGTTCCAGTGCCGTAGCTCAAGCGGCGAGATACTATCTCGAAAGAGCGCGGCCACATCCAGCGCCGAGCCCAGCGTGTCGATCGCCTCACGATACATGCCCAGCGTCAAATAGCACGAGCCCGACAGCGCCTGGGCGGCGGCGAGATCCTGGCCGGGCGTAAGATAAAACAGCAGCCGCTTAAGTAGATCGAGCGTTTCCGGCCCCTGGCCCT
>JAFAYS010000295.1 GCA_019240175.1 Chloroflexota bacterium
AGCCGTGGACCCGATGCGCAGAAGCAGAGCGACATGGCCCGTATGGTCGGCGGCTCGCTGACGCTGAAGATCATCGAGATCAACCGCGCCCGCAACCGCTTGATCCTCAGCGAGCGCCAGGCTGTGCAGGAAGTGCGCGAGGCTCGCAAGGATGAGATCCTCGACACGCTCAAGGAAGGCGATGTGCGCGAAGGCACCGTCACCTCGATCACCGACTTCGGCGCATTCGTCGATATCGGCGGCGCGGACGGCCTGGTGCATCTGAGCGAGCTTTCCTGGAGCCGCGTCAAGCATCCAGCAGAGATCCTTAAAGTCGGCGATCGCGTAAAGGTCTATGTACTGAACATCGACAACGACCGCAAGCGCATCGCGCTGTCGATCAAGCGAACCCAGGAAGAGCCGTGGACCACGATCAGTGGTCGCTACGAGCTGGGCCAACTGGTCGATGCAACGATCACACAGCTAGCATCGTTCGGCGCGTTCGCACGGCTTGAGGATGGTGTGGAAGGCCTGATCCACGTCTCAGAAATGGGCGATGGACGCATCCAACATCCGCGCGAGCTCGTAAAAGAAGGTGACACCGTTCCGGTTCGCATCATTCGGATCGATCCGGCCCGCAAGCGCATTGGCCTGAGTATGCGCCGCGTGGAAGGTGACGACGGCAACTATCCGGTCGAAGATTTCGACTACGAGGAAGCCGACACGGGTACTAAGGACGAGGGTCAAGGGAGCGAAGAGAACGCTTAGTTTCAACAGCACTCGTTGACAATCAACCCAAGGCTCAGGTGCCACTTGTGGCAAGCCTCTTCGGAGGTGCACCTGAGCCTTGTGCTTTTTGAGTGCAAACATCGCAAAAAATACCTGGACAGGGGAATATCTCCTACCTGTGCAGAGCGTTAAAGAAGTAGTACAATCAAAAAGGAGTCGTAGCGTTATCGTCCGCCCTGCCTCGCCTATTTCAAAACGTACAACCACTATCCAGTACGGCGGCACTGATCTTGATTAGATCAAAGGGCAATCGCGCCAAGCCCCTAGGATGGAGCAAAACCATGGGCTCAATGGACAGATTTACCAAGCGGGCAAAACAAGTACTCTACTATGCACAAGAGGAAGCCCGCTACTTTAATCATCCCTACGTCGGAACAGAACACATCCTGCTGGGCTTGATCCGGGACCAGGATCATGTAGCTGGAAAAGTTCTGGACGAGTTGGGAGTGAAGCACGCGCAGGCGCGCAGTGCGGTGGAATTCATTGTCGGTCACGGCGAAGGCTCAAACCGCAATGAAGACCTTGAGCTGACAGCCAGCGCTAAAAAGGTGATCGAGTACGCGCTCGAAGAGGGCCGCAAGCTCAATCATCACTATGTTGGCACCGAACATCTTTTGCTCGGTCTTGTGCGTAAAGGCGAGGGCGTAGCCGCAGGCGTGCTTGAGATCATGGGCGTAAACCTGGAGCAGGTGCGGACTTCCGTACTGCGCGATCTGCGCCAGGGACCCAGCAGCGGCCTTGAGCGCTCGGCTCAGCCGAAGCAGAGCAAGACGCCATACCTGGACGCGCTGTCAACCGACCTGACCGACATGGCCGAGGCCGGCAAGCTCGATCCCGTCATCGGACGGCAGAAAGAGATCGAGCGCGTGATCCAGATCCTGTCGCGCCGCACCAAGAATAACCCGGCGCTGATCGGTGAGCCTGGCGTTGGCAAGACGGCGATTGCAGAAGGACTAGCCCAGCGTATCATCGCGGGCGACGTGCCCGACTCGATCAAGGGCAAGCGCGTAGTGACGCTCGACATGGGCGCGCTCGTGGCGGGCACCAAGTATCGCGGCCAGTTCGAAGAGCGTTTGAAGCGTGTGATCGACGAGATCAAAGAAGCGCGCTGTATTCTCTTCATCGACGAGTTCCACACCCTGATCGGGGCCGGTGGCGCGGAAGGCACGCTCGACGCGGCGAATATTCTCAAGCCGGCGCTTGGCCGTGGCGAGATCCAGACGATCGGCGCGACGACGCTGGACGAGTACCGCAAGTACATCGAGCGCGACCCGGCGCTGGAGCGACGCTTCCAGCCGGTGATGGTCGACGAGCCGACGATCGAAGACACGATCGAGATCTTGCGCGGCATCAAATCGCGCTACGAAGATTTCCATCAGCTTCAGATCGCGGACGAGGCCGTCAAATCGGCGGCGCATCTCTCGGCGCGCTACGTTCCCGATCGGTTCCTGCCCGACAAGGCGATCGACCTGATCGACGAGGCTGCGAGCCGCGTGCGCATGTATCGCTCGGCGACGCCGCCCTCGCTGCGCGACGCGATGCGTGGCCTTGAGGCGATCCGCAAGGAGCACGACACGGCGACAGCGGATGGCCAGCTCGACCTGGCGCGCGACCTCAAAGAGCGCGAAGAGCGCATGCTTGATCGCATCAAGAAGATCGAGGCCGAGGAGCTGAAGAGCGACGGCTCGACCTACGATCGACCATACGTCACCGAGGAAGACATCGCCGACGTAGTCTCGATGTGGACCGGCGTGCCGGTCTCGACGATGACCGGCGACGAGATCGACCGGCTGATGAACATGGAAGGCGAGCTGCACCGGCGTGTGATCGGCCAGGAAGAGGCGATCGTTACGATCTCCAAGGCTGTGCGCCGTGCCCGAGCCGGTCTCAAGAATCCCAAGCGGCCAATCGGCTCGTTCATCTTCCTGGGCCCGACGGGCGTTGGTAAGACCGAGCTGGCGAAGACCCTGGCCGAGTTCATGTTCGGCTCAGAGGACGCGCTGATCAAGATCGACATGTCGGAGTTCCAGGAGCGGCACACCACCTCGCGGCTGGTCGGCTTGCCTCCAGGCTACGTCGGCTATGGCGAGGGCGGTCAGCTGACCGATGCGGTACGCCGCAAGCCATACTCGGTGGTGCTCTTCGATGAGATCGAGAAGGCGCACGCCGACGTCTTCAACACGCTGCTGCAGATCCTCGACGACGGCCGGCTGACCGACGCGCAGGGGCGCACCGTGGACTTCCGCAACACGGTCGTGATCATGACCTCCAACATCGGCTCGGTCCACCTGCTCGACGGCGTGACCGACGCCGGGGAGATCCGCGAGGACGCGCGCGTGCGGGTGCTGGACGACCTGCGCGGGCACTTCCGCCCGGAGTTCCTCAACCGGGTCGACGACATCGTCCTGTTCAAGCCGCTGCGGCTCGAGGAGATCGAGCGCATCGTCGACCTGCAGATCGCCGACGTGCGGCGGCGACTGGCCGACCGGCGTCTGGAGCTCGAGCTCTCGGAGGCGGCGC
>JAFAYS010000310.1 GCA_019240175.1 Chloroflexota bacterium
CACGAACTGGCGGTTCGGCGACGTGCCGACGGTCTGCGTGCGCACGCTGGCCGAGGCGTCGACGTTCAGGTCGTCCCAGAACGGATAGATCGCCGCGTTCGGCACCGCGCTGCTCGGGATCGCGCTGTTGCTGTAGCTGGTGTTCGACGCCGCGAAGTTCAGGAAGCCGTTGGTCGAAACATACGCGCGGTTGTAGTTCGTGCCGTAGAAGTTGAAGTTGAACGGCAGATTGACCTGGGCCGCCGAGTCGTCGCCGGTCAGCGACAGCACCGTGTTGGCCTGGACATAGCTGAACGGCGCGATCTCACACACGTAGCGGGTGCCGTCGCCGCGCTGGGCCAGCGTGAAGTTCGCCGTCGTGGCCGCGCTTACTGTGACGCTCTGCGTCTGTGGTGTGCGGCACACATCGGACTCGGCCTTGATGTTATACGTGCCTGCCGGAACGCTGGCGAAGGTGTACACACCACTGGCGTTGGTCGTCACCGAGGCGATCGGCGCGTTCTGGATGCTGACGGTCGCGTTGGCGATCGCCGTGCCGCCCGAGTCGCGCACCGTGCCTGTGACACTGTAGGACGGAGCCGCCGCCAGCGCCACGTTGCGGGTCGTCGTGGTGTTGGCCGTGATCACCACACCGCTGATCGTCTGGGTAGCGTAGCCGAACGAGCTCACCGTCAGCGTGTAGGTGCCGACCGGCAGCGGCAGTGAGTACGCGCCCGTCGAGCTAGTGACGGTGTTGCGGTTCGACGGACCAGCCGCCTGGATGCTCACGCCGCTCAGCGGGGCGCTCGTGCTGGCGTTGGTGACTGTGCCGCTCAGGGTGCCGACCGGGCCACGCGGCGACTGATCGACTGCCGCGAAGGCGTCGAGCTTGCCCTCACCCCAGACGTTGTTGTTGGCCGCCGTGCCGCCGCAGGTCAGGTCCGAGGTATCGACGGCGGTCTGGTCGAGGATCGTGCGCGTGGCGGTGATGTCGCCGACCAGCGAGGGAGCCGCCGACCACATCAGCGCGACTGCGCCCGCGAGGTGCGGCGAGGCCATTGAGGTGCCGCTGATCGCGTTATACGCGCCGTTGTTCCAGGCCGAGCGGATGTTCACGCCAGGTGCCGCGATGTCGGGCTTGACACCGCCAAGCGTCGCCGAGCCACGGCTGGAGAACGAGGCGATCGCGTTGTTGACGTCGAACGCGCCCACCGAGTAGCTCTCGGCATAGTCGCCGGGCGAGCCGGAGGTGTTGCAGCTCGGGCCGCTGTTGCCGTTCGAGAAGGCCGGGAAGATGCCGGCGGAGATCCAGGCGTTGACCGTGGCCTGGTACCAGGTGTTATTGCCGCCGCCGCCCCACGAGTTGTTGACGATGTTCGGGCGTAGGTCCGCGCGCGGGTTCGCGCCGCTCAGATCGGTCGGGGCGAGCACCCACTGGCCGGACGCCAGCAGCGAGGCGTTGGAGCACGAGCTGGCTTCGCAGCCCTTGGCCGCGATCCACTTGGCGGCAGGCGCAACGCCGATCTGGTTGCCAGCGCCGTCATCGCCGACCATCGTGCCCATCGTGTGGGTGCCGTGGCCGTTGTTGTCGCAGGGAACCGTGCCGCCGTTACCGCAGGCATTGGCCGGATCGAACCAGTTGTAGTTGTGGTTGAAGGTGCCGCCGCCGAGGTTGCCGCGGTACTGGTTCACCAGCGCCGGATGTGTATGAATCACGCCGGTGTCGATGTTGGCCACCACGATGCCTTCGCCGCGCACGTTGAAGGTCGACCAGACCTGATCGGCGCGGATGCGCGAGATGCCCCACTCGATCGCCTGGATGCGCGCTTCTTCCTCGCCGGGGCGCGGCGCGGGCAACTGTAGCGGCTCGTCGTTGAGGATCTCGGCGACCTCAGGCCGCGCGGCCAGCTCTTTGATCGTGGCCGTGTCGGCGGTCACTTTGATCGCGTTGGCGATCCAGAAGGCCTCGAACTTTTTGTTCTTACCCTTGAGCAGGTGCTTGAGCCCTTTCTGGCTCTTTTCGGCGGTGGCTTTCAGCTCATTCACCACTGCATCGCCGCGCTCTTTCCAGCCTTTGGCGCGCTTGGCCGTTTCCAGATCGGCTTTGTCGCGCAGCATCACCCAGAAGGTCGCCTCGTTCTGCGCAGCGGCTTGCTGCAGCACCTTGGCATCGATGCGCGCCAGCGGCTTGGCCGATGTGTTCGCCGCCGCGAGCAGCGGGAGCACAAACGCGGCCAGCATCAGCAGGGTTGTCCAACGAAAGGTCCGACGTGTGTACATTGTTCTTCCTCCGTTAAGGCGAACTGAAGCCACGAGTCCGACACAGCAGCTTGAAGCTGTGCGCTACGATGTATGATGAGTTGGATGGCAATGCGCTGCTAACCGGAGATTGCCGGCAAAGCATCGCTGGTTGCGAATGGTTGGGGGGCGAGTTGCTGACCACCTTCAACGGTGGCGGACGAGTTGCGATCTGGTTTTCGCGCATGGAGCATAGCTGTAGGGCAGCCAACACCAGGCGTATCGATTGTTGAGCGCTCACTCAATGGAGACGAGTGAGTAGTTGCGTCACAAAGCAGCTGATGAGTACTTCGTTAAAAATAGTATAATGTAAAGAAAAGTATAACAGATTTGTCAAGAGGTGATCTATGATCTGCCGAAGCAGACAGTTTCTCAGACAACCGCATCTACCGATGAGGTTAGCGCCTGACGGCTCGATCCGAGCCGTTTAATGTTTAACGCCGCATTGAGATCACGATCGGCTTCATAGCCACAATTTGTGCAGCGATGCACACGATCTTTCAGCGTTTTGGGTGTTTCGGGCAGTGCTTCACACGCGCTACAGGCTTGCGTCGTATTCTTGGCTGGGACTGGGATCACCACACAGCCAGCTTCCTCCGCTTTACTGTGCAGGATGTTGAGAAATTGGCCCCAGCCCACATCATACGTCGATTTCGCCAACCGTGTCCGTGCAATGCCTTTGATGTTCAGTTCCTCATGCGCGATAGCTCCGTACTGTGTAACCAGCTTCCGCGCTGTCTTATGATGGAAGTCACGGCGCTGGTTGGTGATATGCAGGTGTGCCTTTGCTAAGATCTGCACGGCCTTGGCGCGGCGCTTCGATCCTTTCTGCCGTCGCGATACCCGCCGCTGGGCTCGTCGCAACGCTTTCTCCGCCTTCCTATAGAATTTGGGTGGTTTGATGCTCTCGCCGTCGGATGTGACAAGAAATGCTTTGAGGCCGAGGTCAAGGCCGGCCAGAGGGCCAGGATGCGGTGCAGCATGTACATCACCCAGGTCGCACGAGAACACCACATGCCAGCCGTCCGCTTGTCGTGTGAACGAGACGGTTTTGATTGTTCCTTCGATCGGACGGTGGAGTTTGATCCGCACGCGTCCAACATGCTGGAAGTACATACGGTCGCCGTCTAACTTGCACCCATTCCTATAGCCTGGGAAATCCACAGTGGCAAAGCGGTTGCGCCCTTTGAAGCGGGGATAGCCTGCTGTCTCGCCTGCTTTGACCCGACGGAAGAAGGCTTGGAACGCTTTGTCCAAGCGCCGCAAGGTCGCCTGACAGCTTGAGAAGTTCGTCAGGGCAAGATAGGGATTAGTGGTTCGCTCGATCTTCAACTGTGCTGACTGATCGACATACGACACTGATCGTCGTTCCTGCTCCCAGGCGTCTTTGCGTTCGGCCAAGGCGCGATTATACAGGCGACGATGTGTTTCTAGCATCGTGAGCATCGCTGCTTCCTGCTGACGGGTAGGGTAGAGCTTATACTTGAAGGCTTTGCGCATGGATTCCTCACTAGCTCACAGGGCGGCACGTGTCCGCCCTATTACTCTGTATAGCTAAAATAGTTCGTCAGCGAGATCCAGCGTTACGGTGTACTGTGCGTCGGTCTGCTGCTGGGTCGTGCAGCGCGGGTAGAGAATGTTCAGGCGAAATTCGGCGTGCTTGCAAGGCAGTTCTTGCAGACCAGCCGGGCAGGTGCAATCACCAGACGTCACGACATAGAGCTTGCCAGGAGTAGTAGCTGAAGCAATGATCATTTTGTCGCCATCAAGGTAGTAATCAACGATCAACGTCTCGGCTTTAGTGGCGGCATTAGCCCTGCGTTGTGCTAAACTTGCGTTCACGCTCATAAAGGGTTCATTCCTTTGTGGGCTAGAGACGGTGTAGGTGTAGGTAGCACTTACACCGTCTTGTTGTTTCTTGCATGTGTAATATACTATAGTTTCTTGCATTTGTCAATATCTAAAAATGACAATTGACAGAAACTCTTAGCAATGGTATGTTGACCTTTATGGCATATGTAAGAAACGAGTTGATAGGAGCGCCTATGGAGGATCAAGATGAACTCATGTCAACCAGCCAAGCGGCTGATTATTTAGGTACCACCCGACAGCATATGCACTCCTTGACCAAGCAAGGACTTGGCAAGCAGTACGGC
>JAFAYS010000352.1 GCA_019240175.1 Chloroflexota bacterium
AATGCTTCGGGATCGATACCGGCCTGCTGCCCGTTGGCAAGTAGGGCGCGCAGATCGCTGGCGGTGGGCGGGCAGTCAGCGGACTCAAGCAGGCTCAGTGCGCGTGTTTCGGTCTGGATGCGCGCGTTCGGCACATTGGCGATCGCGACGATCTCGGGCGCAGCGCCGGCTAGCTCCTGGCGCAACGCGGCCACGTCGATCGCTTCCTCGTGCCAGTTGCGCCACGGCTGCTCGACGAGCGTGGGCTGCGCGCCGATGTGCAGCACGACATCATAGCGGAATTGCGTCAGCTCGTTGTGATCGTGGCCGCGTTTGAGCTGAATCGTCACGTCGCCGATCTGCGGCAGATGCTCGATCAGCGCTGTGAAAAAGGCCGGATCGAGCACGAGCTCATGCTCCTGCGCCAGGCCATGCCGCGCGCGCTGGCGAATCTGCTCGGTTGTTTGATCGTCGTCGGCGCGGTGTAGCTCAACCGCCGTGTGAAACGTTTCCAGCAGCCGCCGGTTGCGCACGTCGCCGATGAAGATCGCGCCGCCGGGCACCACCAGCCGCGCCGCGCCTGCCAGCACCTGCAGCAGATAGTCGACGCTCGGGAAGTATTGCACCACCGAGTTGATCACGACCACGTCGAAGCTTTGATCCTCGAAGCTGCTGAGATCGTCGGCAGGCCGCTGAAGCAGCTGCACATTCGCCAGACCTTGCGCTCGGACGTTGGCTTCCAGCGCTTGCAGCGCGACGGCGGAAATATCCGTGCCGACGTAGCGCTCGCAGCCGGGCGCGACGCGGAAGAGCAGCAGGCCGGTGCCACAGCCGATCTCTAGCACGCGCCGTGGTTTGAGCGCCTGAATGCGATCCACGGTCTGATCAACCCACTCGCGCATCGCCGACGCGGGCAGCGCCTCGCCAGTGTAGCTGCTGTTCCAGCCGACGATATTGAAGGTCGAATCAGCATCCTCCGACTCGGCGTAGGTCGTGTCGAAGACGTTCTGCCAGGTTGAGACCTGCTCGTCGGGCAGGCTGTCGTCAGTCGCCGTCACCAGATCGTAGGCCGAGGCGTCGGGCAAAATATAGGCGACCAGCCGCTTGTGGCCTGGGTTATCCTCACGAGCCAGCGCGATCGCGTCGTGGACGGTTGGATGTTGACGTAACGTTTCCTCGATCTCACCCAGCTCGATGCGCAGGCCGCGCAGCTTGATCTGCTGGTCGATGCGGCCCAGGTATTCGATCGCGCCGTCGGGAGCGTAGCGCACCAGATCGCCGGTGCGGTACAGCCGCGATCCTGGATTTTGGCTGAAGGGATCGGGCACGAATTTCTCAGCGGTCAGCGCGGGCCGCTGGAGATAGCCGCGCGCCAGCTGCACGCCGCCGATGTACAGCTCGCCGGGCACGCCGACCGCCACCGGGTTGAGCTGCGAATCGAGCACATAGATCTGCGTGTTGGCGACGGGATAGCCGATCGGCACGGTGCGGCGGGTGGTGTCGCGCTCACAGGGCCAGAACGTCACATCTACCGACGCCTCGGTCGGGCCGTACAGATTGTGCAGCTCGGCCTTCATGTGGTTGAAGAAGCGCTGCTGAAGCTCAAGCGGCAGCGCCTCGCCGCTACAGATCACGCGGCGCAGGCTGGGGCAGGTCTCAACACCCAGCGCGTCGACAAAGGCTTGCAGCATCGATGGCACAAAATGCAGCGTCGTGATCGCCTGCTCGGAGATAATCTCCATCAGATACATCGGATCTTTGTGGCCGTCGGGCCGGGCGATCACGAGCGTCGCGCCGGTGAGCAGCGGCCAGAAAAACTCCCACACCGAGACGTCGAAGCTGAACGGCGTTTTTTGCAGTACGCGGTCGGTCGCGTTGAGGCCGTAGGTGTCCTGCATCCACAACAGCCGGTTGACGATGCCGCGATGTGGGATCATCGCGCCTTTGGGCAGGCCGGTCGAGCCCGATGTGTAGATCATGTAGGCCAGGTGGTCGGGCGTGACGCTGGTAACCGGGTTGCTTGTTGGCTGCTGCGCGATCTCGGGCCAGCTGGTATCCAGGCAGATCAGCTTGGCCTGATGCTCGGGCAATTGGGCAGCGATGTGCTCTTGCGTCAGCAGCACCGGCACCTGCGCATCCCCGATCAAGAACTGCAGCCGCTCGCGGGGATAGCTGGGATCGATCGGGACGTAGGCGCAGCCGGCTTTGAGGATGCCCAGCAGGCCGATCACCAGCTCTAGCGAGCGCTCCACGCACATGCCGATCAGCGTCTCGGGCTGCACTCCGAGCGCCAGCAGATGCTGCGCCAGCTGATTGGCGCGCGCGTTCAGCTCACGGTAAGTCAGGCTGGTATCTTCAAAGACCAGCGCCACAGCCTCGGGTGCGCGCGCGACCTGCGCCTCGATCAGCGTGTGCAGCGGCTGGCTCAGATCGTAGTCGATCGCGGTGGCGTTCCATTGCGTTTGCTGCTGAGTCTCAGCCTCGGTTAGCAGCGGCAGCCGCGCGATCGGCAGCTCAGGCTGTGCGACGATGCCCTGTAGCAGAATCTGGAAGTGGCCGATCAGGCGCTCGATCGTGGCGGCCTCGAAGAGATCGGTGTTGTACTCTAGCTGGCCAAACAGCGCGTCGTCGTCCTCGGTGATCGAAAGCCACAGATCAAATTTAGCTGTGCCGTTGTTGGTCGGCAGCGTGCTGACGTGCAGGCTCGGCAGCTGCACCGAGGGCATCGGCGTGTTTTGCAGCACAAACATGACCTGGAACAGCGGGTTGCGGCTCATGTCGCGCTCGGGCTGCAGCACCTCCACGATCTGCTCGAAGGGCAGCTCCTGATGTGTGTACGCGCCCAGCGTGGTTTCGCGCACGCGCTTGAGCAGCTGGCGAAAGCTGGGGTTGCCCGACAGATCGCCGCGCAGCAAGATCGTGTTGGCGAAGAAGCCGATCAGTTGCTCAAGCTCAGGCCGTGGCCGTCCCGCGATCGGCGAGCCTACCAGAATCTCCTGTTGACCGGTGTAGCGGTAGAGCAGCGTTTGGAAAGCGGCCAGCAACGTCATAAACAGCGTGGCGTCTTCCTGGCGGCTCAGCGCGCGCAGCTCCTGGGTCAGCTCGGCGGGCAGGCTAAAGCGCTGCATCGCGCCGCGAAAGGTCTGGATCGGCGGGCGCGGATGATCGATCGGCAGCTCAAGCACTGTCGGCGTGCGATTGCCATTCGGCGCGAGCTGCTGCTGCCAGTAGGCCAGATGCCGCTCAAGCATCTCGTCGCGCACCGACTGGCGCTGCCAGACCGCGTAGTCGGCGTACTGAATCGGCAGCTCCCGCAATGTCTGACCATTACCGTTTGATCCCGTTTCTGCGCTGAAGCGCGCGTAGCCGCTGACCAGCTCCTGGATAAAGATCGTGACCGACCAGGCATCCGAGATGATGTGATGCATCGCCAGCAGAAAAACGTGCTCGTGAGCGCTGAGCCGCAGCAGCCGGGCGCGGACCAGTGGGCCATGCACCAGGTCGAAGGGCTGGCGCACCTCGGCATCGATCTCGCGCTCGATCGTCGCATCGCGATTCTCGTCCACAAGTCCGCTCAGATCGGCAATCGGCATGTCCAGCACCAGCTCCGGCGCGATCACTTGCAGCGGCTGGCCGTCCTCGGCCTGGGTGAAGGTTGTGCGCAGCGCCTCGTGCCGCCGAACGATCTCGTTGAGGCTGTGCAGCAGCGCGGTCTCGTCAAGCTGGCCGTCGAGTCGCATCGCAAAGCAGATCGTGTAGGCCGGGCTGTCGGGCACGAGCTGATCCAAAAACCACAAACGCTGCTGCGTAAACGAGACCGGAGCCGGCCCCGGCTCAGCGCGACGCGGGATCTGCTCGGTTTGATTGGTGCGATTGAACTCGCCGCGCTTCCATTTTTCCAGCAGCGCGCGCTTGGCAGGCGAAAGATCAGGCCGACTCGAAAGCGTTTCTCCATTGGACATATCGTGATTTCCCCTCGCGGTGCTGCTAGAGCAGCAGCCGGGCTTCTTCTTCGGAAAGGTCGTCTAGTTTTTCGATCAGCTTGGCCTCGACGATCGCGGCTAGCTGGGCAATCGTGGCGGCGTCGAAAATATCGCTGACGGGCAGCTCGATCGGAAACACGTCGCGCAGCCGGGCGATGATCTGAGTTGCCATCAGCGAGTGGCCGCCGAGATCGAAGAAATTGTCGTGAATGCCGATGGGCCCAACGCCCAGCAGCGCCTGCCAGGCGTCGGCGATCGCCTGCTCGATCATGCTGCTCGGCGCGACAAACGGCGTCAGCAGCTCCGGGCGTGGATGCAGCTCTGCGATCGTGCCAGACTGCGGATCGGACTCAGTGTTGGCGTCCGTGGTCATCGCGTCCCGCTCTTCCGTGGGCGACCAGGCCACCGGCTCGATCCAGTAGCGCTGGCGCTCGAAGGGGTAGGTCGGCAGCACCACGCGCCGCCGTCGCTCGTCTGCGTACAAGCGCTGCCAATCGAGCCGCGCGCCGACGAGCCAGAGCTGGCCGAGCGTGGTCAGCAGGAACGCCGCGTCGGATTGCTGGTCGTGCGGGTGGCGCAGCGAGGCCAGTACCGCTGGATTGATCAGCTTGTGCTGCCGGGCCAGCGTGCCGAGCATTCTGCCGGGGCCGACTTCCAGCAAGATCGGGCTGGACGACGTATTTTCTGACAACAGCGTTTGCAGGTTGTCGGTGAAGCGCACCGTCTCACGCAGATGTCGCGTCCAGTAGCGCGGATCGGTCGCCTGCTCAGCGGTGGTCCAGGTGCCGGTGACGTTCGAAAGATACGGGATCGCCGGTGGATGCAGCGCGATCGTGCTTACGTATTCGGTAAATGCATCGAGCAGCGGGTCCATCATCGCCGAGTGGAAGGCGTGCGAGGTATGCACGCGCCGGCAGTCGGTGCCGAGCTGCTTCAGCTGCGCTTCCAGTCGCTCGATCGCGGTGTGCGGCCCGGCGACGACGCAGATGCCCGGCGCGTTGACGACTGCCAGGTCCAGCGACCCAGAGGGTACCCCGTTGAGCAGCGGACGCAGTTCGTCCTCAGGCAGCGAGACGCTGAGCATCGCGCCGGAGGGCAGCGCCTGGATCATCGCGCCACGCCGAGCGACGAGCGCCAGCACGTCTTCCAGGCTGAACACGCCCGCCAGCGTGGCCGCGACGTACTCGCCCAGGCTGTGGCCGAGCATGGCCTGCGGCCTGACGCCCCAGCTGAGCCACAGCTGCGCCAGTGCGTACTCGACCGCAAACAGCGCCGGCTGTGTGACGCGCGTCTGGCTCAGCTCGCGCGCTGCCGCCGCCTCGTGCTCGCTGTCAGGATACAGCAGATCGCGAATGTCCAGCTCTAGCTGCGGCAGCAGCAGCTCGGCGCAGCGATCCAGCTGTTCGCGAAACACCGGCTCTTCGCGGTACAGATCGCGCGCCATTGCGACGTACTGCGCGCCTTGCCCTGGAAACATAAAGACTACCGGACGATCCTGCTGCTCCTGGACGCTGCGCTGCACTTTTTCCGGGTCCTGCGTTTCCAGCGTCGCGATCGCCTCGTCAAGATCGCGGCAGACGAACATCTGGCGATGCTTGAAGGTTTTGCGACCGATGTGCAGCGTGTAGGCCACGTCCGCCAGATCAAGATCGGGATGATGGCGCAGATGAGCAGCCAGCCGTTGGGCCGCTTGCGCCAGCGCCTCGTCGCTGCGGGCCGAGAGCGTCAGAATCTGCCAGTCGCGCGACGGGTCGGGCGCGGGCTGGGGCGGCGCTGCTTCCAGCACGACATGCGCGTTGGTGCCGCCGATGCCGAACGAGCTAACGCCGGCGCGACGCGGTGTGTCGTGGCGCGGCCATTCGGTGAGCGCGGTGTTGACCGCGAACGGGCTGCTGGCGAAATCGATCAGCGGATTGGGCCGCTCGAAATGCAGGCTGGGCGGAATCTGACCATGCTCCAGCGCCATTACCGTTTTGATCAGGCCAGCCACGCCCGAGGCCGCGTCGAGGTGCCCGACGTTGGTTTTGACGGAGCCGATCGCGCAGGAGCCGGGCTGCTGGCTTTGCTGCCCAAAAACGCGGTTCAGCGCCGCGATCTCAATCGGATCGCCCAGCGGCGTGGCCGTGCCGTGCGCCTCGACGTAGCCGATCGTCGCCGGATCGATGTCGGCCATCGCCAGCGCATTGGCGATCACCTCGGCCTGACCGTCGACGCCCGGCGCGGTGTAGCCGACTTTGTTTGCGCCGTCGTTGTTGAGCGCGAAGCCGCGGATCACGGCATGGATCTGATCGCCGTCACGCAGCGCGTCGGCCAGGCGCTTGAGCACCACCACGCCGACGCCGTTGCCGCTGATGGTGCCCTGGCCCTGCGCGTCGAAGGCCCGGCAGTGGCCGTCCGGCGAGGTTACGCCGCCCTCCTGGTAGCGGTAGCCCGCCACATGCGGCACGCTGATCGAGACGCCGCCGGCCAGCGCGATGTCGCATTGACGCAGCAGCAGGTTCTGGCAGGCCACAATCGTCGCGACCAGCGAGGTTGAGCAGGCAGTTTGCAGGTTGATGCTCGGGCCGCGTAGGTTGAGCTTGTACGAGACGCGCGTGGTCAGATGATCTTTTTC
>JAFAYS010000405.1 GCA_019240175.1 Chloroflexota bacterium
ATCGGCCCCAACGGCGCCGGCAAGACGACGCTGTTCAACATGATCGTCGGCCAGCAGAAGCCCGACGCCGGCAGCCTGCGCGTCGGCGACACGGTGGTGCCGGCCTACGTCGATCAGAACCGCGACACGCTCAACGCGACCGCCACAGTGTTCGAGGAGATCACCGGCGGCGTCGATTACTTGCAGCTGGGCCACCGGCGCGTCGCCTCGCGCAGCTACGTCGCGCAGTTCAACTTCAAGGGGCCGGACCAGCAGCGGAAAGTTTCCGAGCTGTCCGGCGGCGAGCGCAACCGCGTGCTGCTGGCCAAGATGCTCAAAGAAGGCGGCAACGTGCTGTTGCTCGACGAGCCGACCAACGATCTTGACGTGAACACGCTGCGGGCGCTGGAAGAGGCGCTAGAACAGTTCGCAGGCTGCGCGCTGGTCGTCAGCCACGATCGCTGGTTCCTGGACCGCATCGCCACGCACATCCTCGCCTTCGAGGGCGATAGCCAGGTGCGCTGGTTCGACGGCAACTTCTCCGACTACGAGGCCGACCGGCGCTCGCGGCTGGGCAAGGACGCCGACCTGCCGCATCGCATTAGCTACAAGCGTTTGACGCGCTAAAACTGCGATCGAAATCTCATCGGAAGGGCACGCGAGCGCTCGCGTGTCCTTTTTTTGTTGCGCTTTTACAACCAAATGCCCGCAGAAAATAGGGCAAAGGGCGTAGCGTCCGCGCTGAAAAACCGCCTGTGCTGCGGATTGATTAGGGCATAGAACACTGAACAAGCGCTCCACAAACAACAGGAGCTTGGAGGATGAGCATGACGATCGATACACGCGAGTTTCGGCGGGCGATGGGACTCTTCGCCACCGGCGTAACAGTTATCACGGCCCAGATCGGCGACGAAGTTCATGGTATGACCGCCAACGCCGTTACATCGGTCTCGCTCGATCCGCTGCTGGTGCTGGTCTGCATCGACCGGCGGGCGCGCATGGCGAGCTATATCGTCGAGGCGGGCCAGTTTGGCATCAACGTGCTGAACGCCGAGCAGGAGCATCTTTCGCGACACTTCGCCGGTCGCCCCAATCCCGAGCTACAGATCGAGTTTGATGATCTCAACGGCGTGCCGGTGCTGCCCGAGTCGCTGACGAATCTGGCCTGCGACGTGGAGCGCGTCATCGACGGTGGCGATCACCTTGTGGTCTTTGGCCGCGTGATCGGGATGCAGACCGTGCTGGAGCCGGGCGAGCCGCTGCTCTACTACGCGGGCGGCTATAAGCGGCTGGAACAGGAAGAGCTAGCGCTCGCGATCTAATTGGGGTTTCGCCGAGATGTTCGTGATGTTTGTTTAGATAATGAGCTGGCACTCGCGATCTAAAGTTCGCTGAGATGCTGCCTGGATATAGAAGCAGCCACCGCTAAGAGACAAACTTAGCGGTGGCTGCATGTTTAAGTTGCGCGACAGTCGCTAAACGGACGTCCAGTTTATTTCCAGCTTGCCGTCCAGAAACTGCGCCAGCGCCTCAGCCTCGGCTTCGGCTCCCGCACGCGCCCACGCCGGCAGCTCCTCGAACGGCTCGATTGTGATCGTGAGCCGGCTGCCTTTCTGCTCATGCTTCCAGACTCCGCGCAGCTGCCCATCGACCAGCAGCACCGCCGAGATCCAGCCTTGTGGTCGGTGCACGCGATCCTTGAACTTGCTGGCCAGCAGTCCCTCAGACGTGCGTGACGAGCCGACGACATACGGATCGAAGGCCGGCAGCAAGCGCACATGCTCTTTGACGCTGGCTTTAGCTACGGCTTCGACGTCTTTAGCTAACATCAAGGAGTGCGTTCCCTCGACGTCGACGGTTGTGATCTCCTGGCCGAGCTCCTTGATCAGCGCTTTGGCCCGCGCCGGAGTGCTGGCAAACCAGCGCGTCCAATCTTCGAGCGTGGCTGGCCCGTACGCGCCGAGATAGCGCCGAAACGCCTCCTGCTGCGCTTCTTCGACCGGCACGCTGCGCCAGTGCTTGAGCCAGCGCTCCGGCCTGACAAAGGTAATGTTCTGGCCCTGATTCGGCCCAAAGCACAGGTTGCCCTGAAACGCGGATGGCTTGAGCAGCGCGCCCCAGCCCGATCGCAGCAGCTCGCGCAGCTTCGGCGTTTTCATCCGCTCGGCAATGCCGTCGGCCAGCTGCTCGCGGGTGATGCCCTTGTCGGTCAGTGTGGTTTTCACGCCCTCGATGATCGTCTCGATCTCGTCGAGCGTGACGCCATGAAATTTGAGCCAGCTGCCTTTGCGATAGTTCGCGTTGGTGCTCAGCGCCGACTGCCAGATCGGGAAATCGTCGGCGGGCAGCAGATGTAGTGTGCCACGCATGGCCCAAGTTTTGACCAGGCTGCGATCGTGCCAGAGCGCATGTTGCACGGCGTCGGGAGCGAGATCTTTGATGCGCGCCCACATCGACAGCTCGGCTGAGGACATCAGCTGAGCGTGCAGGCCACACATGTCGCTGACACCCTCGATCAGCTTGCTCTTGGGCGCGCGTTGATCAAGATGATGACGCCGAAGTCGCCAGGCCATCACCTGCTGCCAGGTCAACTCTGTCGTCGGCTGCTCGGTGGCTTTGGGCTTTGCCTTGGCTGGCATGAGTCGGTCTCCTTGTTGCTGGATTTGAGCAGGCTGCTCTGGTTGTATAGAGATGCTGCCGGATCGTCGCTCTGAGACAGATTATAGTGCGTGCTAGCTGCTTGCGCGATCCTACTATCCGGCAATCACCTCGGGATGTGTTGACATAATTTCTTGGGGCGGCCTGGCTGTGGATCGCGGCAGATTGTCCTGGTGAGACTGTACCGGTTTTTGTACGACAAAACCAATAGTTCTGCGTCGCCGCCGCTGCTATCGTAACACCATTCGTGAGGGCAACATCGCCCACACTCTATGGAGGAAACCATGCAGCTGATCGATCGGTACTCGCATTTATCGCCCAAACAGTTTGCCGAGGTGATCATTGACAATCTGCACACATCCTTCGGGGTCGATCTCAAGCCAATCTTTGCCAGCGTCGAGCTGAGCGTTGATCAGAAGGCGCGTCGGGCAAGGGCTGCGCTGTTTGAAGCGATTCTGAGCGAGGCTGATCGCAGTGGCGCGCTGCTTGATTTCGCGCCGGGAACCGATTTCGACGAGGACCCGTTCGTGAAACAGCTCCTGGCGGAAGAGGTCGGCGAGGTCGAGATTGAGCCGAATCTTGCGCTGACCCAGGGCGACGCCAATTATGTGATGGCGATGACGGGCCGGGAGATTCACACCTACCTTTACACGCTGACCAAGCGTATGGAAAATATGGCGAACGCCAAAACGGCGGGCCAGCTGGCGGTCGAGATGGTGTCAGGCGGATTGGTCGGCATCGGCATCCCGATGGCGGTCGGAGCGATCAAGGGCCTGCGCGCGGGCATGACGCTCTTGAACGCCGTGCGCGCCGGCATTACCAGCGTCGGCCTGAAGACGGCGATCGGCGTGGTCGTGGTGGCGCTGGTTGGCTTTCTGCTCTATTTGTTCCTGGACAATCCCAAAAAGATCCTCGGCATGGTGATCAATAATACCGACGAAGATTTCGTCGTCAACAACTGGCGCAAGGGCATCGACGGTGCCAAGGACGGCAATCTGTTCATGGAGCACGGTCATATGGCCAACTTCATGCAAGACAGTGAGGAAGGGCTGCAGTCGCGGCAGATTCAGATCAAGGCCCGGGCGTTCTTTGCCGAGAATGATCCTGACAATGTGATCTTTGGCGGCATCTACTTTGCCGATCGCAACTTCGGTCTGCGCGGCTCGGAAGGCGTGATGGTCTTTACCTCCACGACCACCTCGCTCTCCTTCGCGCATCAGTTCGCGGTGCCCTACACCAACGACAACGGCACCAACATCCGGCTGATCAACGGAGCTGTGCCCGACATCCAGGCGCTGTACCGCGAGATGTACGAGACGCGCAAGGTTCAAGTCGATGCCACCGATGGCGACTATCGCCTCCGCTCGGGCGTCAACGATGCGCGCGGCGGCGTGGTGGGCTGCATCGCCTCGATCAGCAAGCTCTCGGCCTGATCCCCTCAATCCCAGTCTCAATCTTTACGGCGGCTGCGCACGCAGCCGTCGTTCTTATGTTTGATGGCATGCCATAACCATTCTCGGCACTGCTGCGTTCTTCCCCTATGAGAGCAACCGTCGCGTCGACGAGCCATAATCGCGCAATACGCGGTTTTCGGCTATGCTTATAGCGCGTCGCGACCCATGACAAGGAAGGAAGACAGGCATGAAGGTACTCGTAACCGGCGGTGCCGGGTATATTGGCTCGCATACAGTGCGGCTGCTGCGTGAGCGGGGCGATGAGGTCGTCGTCCTGGACAGCATGGAGTTTGGGCATCGGGCGGCCGTTGGTGATACGCTGCTGATCGAGGGCAGCACCGGCGATGAGGCGCTGCTGGATCGGATCTTTGCCGAGCACGCGATCGACGCGGTGATTCACTTCGCGGCCTACAAAGCGCCGGGCGAGTCCATGGAACAGCCTGAGCGTTACTTCCAGAACAACGTCTGCGCCACGCTCTCGCTGCTCCAGGCGATGCAGCGCGCCGGGATCAAGTATTTCGTCTTTTCGTCGACCTGCGCGGTGTATGGCACGCCCGACAAGCTGCCGGTCAGCGAGGAGAATCCGCTGCATCCCGAAAGCCCGTACGGCGAGAGCAAGCTGATGGTCGAGCAGATGCTCAAGTGGTTCGACGTGTGCCACGGCCTGCGCTACGTCAGCCTGCGCTACTTCAACGCAGCTG